>JBEIPX010000284.1:0-4667 GCA_040376815.1 Bradyrhizobiaceae bacterium | reverse complement strand
GTCGGTCCGACGCTGGGTGCGGCCTCGTTGCTCGCGGCGCAGGGACGCGACCTGCCGCAGGTGGCGCTGACCATGCTGGCGTTCGGCATCGGCGCCGGCTTGCCGCTGGCGCTGCTCGGGCTCGTCTCGGCATCGGCGATGGCGCGCTTGCGCAACCGCATGCTGTCGGCGGGCTCGTTCGGCAAGATGGCTATGGGCGTGATCCTGATCGCAGTTGGCCTCGCGGTGGCGACCGGGGCGGACAAGCGGATCGAGGCGATCCTTGTTGATGCGTCGCCGGCCTGGCTGACCGAACTCACCACGCAGTTTTGATTGGCCGGCCGCCGCTCGTCCCGGCAGCGGCGATTCGGATCTGGCGTTCTATCGAGCCGTCAGGCTTCGAACGCCTTCAGCGCTGTTTTCGAGGCGAGCGCGCGCCAGCGCCGCCGCAGAAACGGCTCGATCGTCTTGCGGGTCGCCTTCGAGAGCCGCGCCAGCACGATCGGATAATCGCGGTAGTGATCGGTGAAGTAGAAGATCTTCGGCTGCGCCGCGACCAGCATCGCGCGCTCGTCCGGCTCGACATCGTGCAGGGTAATGCTGTCGCCGTCTTCCCGCAGCCGCGTCAGCAGTTTCTTGCGGACTTTAAGCGCCGGCGTCCCGTAGGACGTGCCGGCCTCGACCTCCGGCCATGCGAGAAGCATTTTCTGGAGGTCGTCGAAGGTCACACAGCTACCCCGTGCCGCCGACGGTGATCTGATCCATGCGCAAGGTCGGCTGGCCGACGCCGACCGGGACGCCCTGGCCCTGCTTGCCGCAGGTGCCGATGCCGTCGTCGAGCTTGAGGTCGTTCCCGACCATCGAGATGCGATGCAGGTCGGTCGGGCCGTTGCCGATCAGCATCGCGCCCTTCAGCGGCGCGCCGAGCTTGCCGTTCTCGATCCTGTAGGCCTCGGTGCACTGGAACACGTACTTGCCCGAGGTGATGTCGACCTGACCGCCACCGAAGTTTGCGGCGAAGATGCCGTTCTTCACCGAGGCCAGAATTTCCGCCGGATCGCGGCCGCCCGCGAGCATGTAGGTGTTGGTCATGCGCGGCATCGGCACATGCGCGTAGGATTCGCGCCGGCCGTTGCCGGTCGGCTTCATGTTCATCAGCCGCGCGTTTTGCCGGTCCTGCATGTAGCCGACGAGAATGCCGTCCTCGATCAGCATGGTGCGGTTGGTCGGCGTGCCTTCGTCGTCCATCGAGAGCGAGCCGCGGCGCGATGAGATCGTGCCGTCATCGACCACGGTGACGCCTTTCGCCGCGACCTGCTGTCCCATCAGGCCGGCAAACGCGGATGTCTGCTTGCGGTTGAAGTCGCCTTCGAGCCCATGACCGACGGCTTCGTGCAGCATGACGCCGGGCCAACCGGGACCGAGCACCACGTCCATTTCACCGGCGGGCGCGGGAATCGATTCGAGATTGACCATCGCCTGACGGATCGCGCCGTCGGCAGCCTCGCGCCATGCTTTCGTTTCGATGAAGCGGGCATAGCCCTCGCGGCCGCCATAGCCATGGCTGCCGGTTTCCTGCCGGTCGCCTTGTCCGGCGACGACGGAGATGTTGACGCGCACGAGCGGGCGGATGTCGCGGTAGCTCTCGCCGTCCGGGCGCAGGATCTCCACGACCTGCCACGCGGCGGCGAGCGAGACGGACACCTGCCGCACGCGCGGGTCCTTGTCGCGGACGTAGGCGTCGATCTCTGCGAGGAGCTTCACTTTGGTCTCAAAGTCCTGGCCGTCGAGCGGGTTCTCGTCGCTGTAGAGGCGCGCGTTGGTATGCGAGGGTGCGGCCGCGTAGGTGCCGCTGTGGCCGCCGCGCACGGCAGCGACCGAATCGGCGGCACGGATCAGCGCGGGCAGGGAGACGTCGGACGAATGGGCGTAGCCGACCGCGTCGTTCTTGACGGCGCGGAGCCCAAAACCCTGAGCGGTGTCATAGGTCGCCTGCTTCAGCCGCCCGTTGTCGAACATCAGCCCTTCCGACTGGCGGTATTCGAGGAACAGCTCGCCATCGTCCGCGCCGGCGAGGCCACGGGCGATTTCCTTGCGCGCGGCATCGCGATCGAGGCCGGCGCGGTCGAGGAGGGAGGACGTCGCAACGGGGGACGAGGAACTCATGAGGTCTCCGGATCGATCGCGGGGCGGGTGGGCTTGGTTATGGCATCAAATGGCGATGGAGGCCCCGACAGTGCAAGAGGCAACAGCTGGCCGGGAAATCGGGGAATCTGCAAGAGCAACCTGCGACTGCCGGCTTACGGCAGCTTGTCGTAGCCTTCGCCGATGCCCTTCAGGCTGAGCGGGAAGCCGATACCTTCTTCAGGCGTCTCGAAGATGATGAAAGTGGCCGTGCGGGCGGTGCGCAGCTTGCCCAGCAGATCGTCGTCCATCACGACCTCGGCGACGCAACCGTTCGGCAGGCAGCGGACGAAACCGGCGCGGCCGACGTCGTTGTTGTCGAGCTTCAGGCCTAGCCCCGAGGGTAGCAGCACGCCGAGCGGGGCGACGACCCGCATCAGTTTGCTCTTCTGGTCGGCGGTTTTCAGCACGATCACAGTCAGGCCCGCGTTGGAGCGGTCCTCGGCGACGACGCTCTGGATCAACGCGCATTGTTCGCCCTGCGCACCCGGCGGGGTATCGCAGCGGATCTGCCAGTCGCCGTGGACGGATTTGACCGCGCCCTGAGCCATCGCGGGGGCCGCCGAAAGCAGGCTCGTTGCGGCCAGAAAAGCCGCCACCGCCAGTAGCTTGGCGTGCGCGACCCTGGCGGGGCGTCCGAAGAGCGATTGCGGCATGCGGCCCATCAGGGTCTGTTCCTTGAGGCTATCCAACTCACGACTGAACCCGCAATGACGGCGCCTTGAGGGCATCACCGTCAGGCGGCGTTTCCGGACCCATCTCGCGCCGCGGTCTGGCCGGTCCCGAGGGCCGGGCGGTCGCGAATCGGGGTCCAGCGTTGCGTCTTGCCTGTGCGTACAATGGGCATTGTGGGTGTCAAGCATTTGTCGCCGGGGCCGTTACGTTGCGTGTTGAATTTGGTCCGGAATTTCAGGCGTTTCCTGACTGTGCACAGGGTCTGCCTGCCATCTGGTCAGACCCCCGATCAGGTGCATTGCGGTAGTCTTGGAATTATGGTTTGAGAAGCTGGAATTTCGACGCTTTCTAAGCGAGTCCGGGTGTGGGCCAATGACTTGAACCCATGGTCCGGACAGACGCGAATGGCAGCGCCGAACCCGCGATACCGTGATCCAGGATCAGGCTATCCGCGGCTATGTCGAACTGAAGATGTTGGGAGCACGAGCGGCATGACGAGGTGGATGAGCCAGAGGAGCCGCCGGTTGCTGGGTCTGGCAGCGGGGGCGTTCACGCTGGTGGCGGCTGGCGCCGCATATGCCGGTCTCGGTCAGCCGACGCCGTGGGAATACACGCTCCAGGAATCGGCCTCGCCGGTCATGGACAACATCATCTGGTTCCACAACCTGCTGCTGTGGATCATCACCATCATCACCCTGTTCGTGCTGGCGCTGCTGGTGATCGTCGCTGTGAAGTTCAACGCCAAGGCGAATCCGGTCCCGTCGAAGACCACGCACAACACGCTGATCGAAGTGGCATGGACCGTCGTTCCGGTGCTCATCCTGGTCGCGATCGCGATACCGTCGTTCCGCCTGCTGTTTCAGCAGCTCGACGTGCCGAAGGCCGACATCACCATCAAGGCGACCGGCAAGCAGTGGTACTGGAGCTATTCGTATCCGGATAACGGCAAGTTCGAATTCGACTCGCTGCTCGTCGCCGACAAGCAGCCGCGCCTGCTCGCCGTCGATAACGAAGTCGTGGTGCCGGTGAACAAGATCATCCGCGTGCAGACCACCGCCGCCGACGTAATCCATGCCTTCGCCGTGCCGTCGTTCGGCATCAAGATCGACGCGATCCCGGGCCGTCTCAACGAGACCTGGTTCAAGGCGACCAAGGAAGGCATGTACTACGGCCAGTGTTCGGAACTGTGCGGCAAGGATCACGCCTTCATGCCGATCGCGGTGCGCGTGGTCAGCGAGCAGGCCTTCAACACATGGGTCGAGGAAGCCAAGAAGAAATTCGCGTCGGCGCCGTCGAACAACACGGTCGCGTCGGCTGGTGCCGCCACGCAGTAATCGCTGGCGCAACGACGGAAGCTAAGGGCGACGAACCTTGCAAGGTTCAACGGACTGCGAAGTTCAAAGGAAGAGATGATGGCAACGACCGCTGGCACCCACGCTCACGATCACGCTCATGACGATCATGCGCACGACCATCCGACCGGCTGGCGGCGGTTCGTTTATTCGACGAACCATAAGGACATCGGCACGATGTACCTTATCTTCGCGATCGTGGCCGGCATCATCGGCGCGGCGCTCTCGGTCGCCATCCGCATGGAGCTGCAGACCCCGGGCGTCCAGTTCTTCACCAACAACCAGTACAACGTGTTCGTTACCTCGCACGGCCTGATCATGATCTTCTTCATGGTGATGCCGGCGATGATCGGTGGCGTCGGCAACTGGTTCGTTCCGCTGATGATCGGCGCGCCGGACATGGCCATGCCGCGCATGAACAACATCTCGTTCTGGCTGATGCCTGCGTCCTTCACGCTGCTCATCGTCTCGATGTTC
>JBEIPX010000378.1:0-3591 GCA_040376815.1 Bradyrhizobiaceae bacterium | reverse complement strand
GCTGACGCTGCCGCACGGCGGCAAGGCGATGCTGTCGGACACTGTCGGTTTCATCTCCGATCTGCCGACAATGCTGGTCGCAGCTTTCCGCGCGACGCTGGAAGAAGTCACCGAGGCCGATGCGATCCTGCATGTGCGCGATATCTCGCACGAGGATGCCGAGGCGCAGCAGCACGACGTCGATGCGGTGCTGCGCCAGCTCGGTATCGGTCCGGAAGCGGGTAACCGCATCATCGAAATCTGGAACAAGATCGACCGCTTCGATGACGACCAGCGGCAGCAACTGGCCAATACGGCCGCGCGCCGGCCGTCAGATCATCCGTGTTTCCTCGTCTCGGCCGTGAGCGGCGAGGGCATCCCCGAATTGCTGGAAGCCATCGAAGCCAAGCTTGCGGAAACCCGCAGCACGCTCGATCTCACGATCGATGCCGCGGATGGTGCCGGGATCAGCTGGCTGCATCGCAACGCCGAGGTGCTCGACAAGCATCTCGATGAGGGGCGCTACGCGATGACGGTGCGGGTCGACGAGACCAAGCGGAACGTCGTTATCGACCGGTTTGGTGCCACGCCTCATGAACCCGACGCGGCGTGACGCAGATTACCTGACCTTCTCGAAGGCCTTTGCCTCGTGCCAGAGTGCATCCATCTCGTCGAGCGATGCATCGTTAAGCGAACGGCCGGCGGCTGCGAGCGTCGTCTCGATATACGCGAAACGGCGTTCGAACTTGGCGTTGGCCTTGCGCAGCGCCAGGTCCGGATCTGCTCCGACGTGACGCGCCAGATTGACCAGCACGAACATCAGATCGCCCACTTCGGATTCGATCTCGGCCTTGTCTCCGCTATCGATCGCTTCGCCGATCTCGTCGGCTTCTTCATGTATTTTCGCCAGCACCGCCTTTGGATCGTTCCAGTCGAAACCAACCGTTGAGGCCTTGCGCTGCAATTCGATGGCCCGCGTCAGCGCGGGAAGGCCTGCCTTGACGCTTGAGAGCAGCGATGACGAAACGTCGGTCGCGGGCCGCCGCGCCGTGCGTTCGGCCTTTTCCTCGGCCTTGATGCGTCCCCACAGGCCGCTGACCTGTTCGGGCGTCAGCTTGCCGGCTTGCTCGCCGAACACATGCGGATGGCGCCGGATCATCTTGGTGACGATCGACTGAACCACATCGGGAAAAGCGAAGGCGCCTTCTTCCTCCGCCATACGTGCGTGATAGACGACTTGCAGAAGCAGATCGCCCAGCTCGTCCTTCAGGTCTTCGCGGTCGCTGCGCGCGATGGCGTCGGCAACTTCGAACGCTTCCTCGATGGTATAGGGCGCTATCGTCTCGAAACTCTGCTCAAGATCCCACGGACAGCCGGTTTTCGGCGTGCGTAGCGCTGCCATGATGTCGATCAGCCGGGAAATGTCACGGGGAGAGGCCATGCGGATCGTCTACCGTAGCGGCTGCACGTGCGGCAAGGCGAAAGCGGTCCAGTGGAGTGGATTTGACATTCGCTACCCACTTTACCGCAATCTCGCGATGCGAATGTCAAATCCATAACTCCACTGGAAACATATGTTTGCTAGTGGTCCTTTGATTCCAACATTCGCAAAAATGCACGCCGCAACGGGATGCGAATGTTGGAATCGGACCACTCGTATTCGCCAAACCTGATTTCGTCCCCACCGAAAATGCTTTATGCCGGTTTCATGACTGAAAGCATGAAGCGTAACGCAGCCCTGGTGCTGTTCTCGGGCGGGCAGGATTCCGCCACCTGCCTCGCCTGGGCATTGGCGCGGTTCGACCATGTCGAAACGATCGGTTTCTCCTACGGCCAGCGGCATTTGATCGAGCTCGACTGCCGCGCGCGCATCCTGGATGGTATCCGCGCGATCAGCGGCGATTGGGCGAAGCGCCTCGGCGACAGCCACACGCTCGATATTCCGACGCTCGGCACGATTTCTGAAACCGCGCTGACCCGCGATGTCGCAATCGAGATGGGCGAAGACGGCTTGCCGAATACTTTCGTCCCCGGCCGCAATCTGGTGTTTCTGACGTTCGCCGCCGCGCTCGCGTATCGCCGCGGCATCACCCATGTCGTCGGCGGCATGTGCGAGACGGATTACTCCGGCTATCCGGACTGCCGCGACGACACGATCAAGGCGCTGAATCACGCGCTCAACCTCGGCATGGATCGCACGTTCGAACTGCACACGCCGCTGATGTGGCGCGACAAGGCCGCGACCTGGGCCTTGGCGCACGAACTCGGCGGCAACAAACTGATCGATCTGATCCGCGAGCACTCGCACACGTGCTATCTCGGCGAGCGCGGTGCGCAGCATGAGTGGGGTTACGGCTGCGGGACGTGCCCTGCGTGCAGTCTGAGAGCCAAAGGCTGGCGCGAGTATGCGGCCGCGCGGTAACCCCGTGGTCGCCGACAATCCGCTTGACGTTTCGCTTGCCAGCCCGACACTACACAGATCGGTGTAACAAAGAACAGGCCGCAACGGCCGCAGCCAATGAGGAAACGGGATGAGCGAAACCCTTCTCGTCGAACGTGATGGTCCGGTAACGATCGTGTCGGTCAATCGTCCGGAGCGGAAAAATGCGGTCGATGGCGCAACCGCACGCAAACTCTTCGATGCGTTCCGTGCCTTCGATGCGGATGACAGTGCCTCCGTCGCCGTCTTCACCGGCACCGGCGGCACCTTCTGCGCCGGCGCCGACTTGAAGGCAGTTGCGATCGGCGACCGCGAGAAGAAGCGCGAGCTCGGCGGCCACGAAACAATCGCTCCGATGGGGCCGAGCCGCTTGCGGCTGTCGAAGCCCGTTATCGCCGCCGTTGAAGGCTTTGCCGTTGCGGGTGGTATGGAATTGGCGCTCTGGGCGGACATGCGCGTGGTCGGCGAGGGCGCAACCTTCGGTATCTTCTGCCGCCGTTTCGGCGTGCCGCTGATCGATCTCGGCACCATCCGTCTGCCGCGGCTGATCGGGCATTCCCGCGCGATGGACCTCATTCTCACCGGCCGGCCCGTCGACGCGCGCGAAGCCTTTGATATCGGTATCGCCAACCGGCTGGTACCGCGCGGCGAGGCGCGTACCGCCGCGGTCGCGCTCGCGCACGAGCTGGCGAAGTTCCCGCAAGGCTGCCTGCGCAACGACAAGCGCTCGGCGCTGCGTCAGTGGGATCTGGAAGAAGAGGATGCGATCAACGACGAAATGACCGGCGGTCTTGGCGTCATCGCCTCGGGCGAAACCCTTGCCGGAGCGGCGCGCTTTGCCGCCGGCGCGGGCCGCGGCGGCAAGTTCGAGTAAGGGTGATGGCGAAGTTTGTCACAATCGAGCGTGGCCTCGGCCCCGAGGGTCGCATCGCCGTGGTCCGTTTCGATCGCGGTGACGGCGTCAACGCGCTGTCGCCGGAGGCACTGCGGCAACTCACCGATGCCGCACGCAGTTTCGAAGATGACGCGGAGACATCTGTCGTCGTGCTCGCAGGAAGCGCCAAGACCTTCAGCGCCGGCTTCGACCTGAAGGACCCGGAGGGCAAATCCCGCGCATCGATGGACCTCGGCACGCTGCGGCGGCATCTCAAGCTCGGGCCGCGCCTCACGCG
>JBEIPX010000518.1:0-2241 GCA_040376815.1 Bradyrhizobiaceae bacterium | reverse complement strand
GCTGCTGCTGGAGAAAGCCAACGCACTGCCGATCAGCGAAGCGTTGATCGCGACCGCGCTGGTCTCGGCGATCGTCATCGCCGCGCGCTTCGCCTGGGTGTTTCCGGCGACGTACATCCCGCGCTGGATGAGCAAACGCCTCGCCGCACGCGACCCGCCGCCGTCGTGGCGAACGACATTCGTGGTCGCCTTCACCGGCATTCGCGGCGCTGTATCGCTGGCGGCCGCGCTGGCGATTCCGCTGACACTGCCGGGCGGCGAGGCGTTTCCACATCGCGACCTGATCCTGTTCGTCGCCTTCGGCGTGATCTTCGTGACGCTGGTCGGCCTCGGGCTGACGCTGCCGTTCGTGGTCAAGTTGCTCGGCCTCAACCAGCGTGGGCACACGGAGGAATATGAGGAGCGCGAGCGGGAGATCACGGCACGGCGCGTCATCATCGGCTCCGGGCGCGAACATCTCGACAGCATGATCGCGAGCCGCGATCTGTCCGAGAGCCTGACGGGTTTTCTGAACGCGCGGCACAACACGCGCGTCCTCGCGCTGCCCGAACCGCCGAAGGAAGAAGGACAGTTCACGCCGTCGACCCTCGGCGCGCCGCTGGTGCGCGAGATCATCGCCGCGGAGCGCAAGCGTCTGCACGAATTGCTGCGGGATGGACAGATCACCGACGAAACGCGGCGCCGGATCGAGCGCGATCTCGATCTGGAGGAAGCCGTCGTCGACAATCGCGAGAAGAACGGACCGGTGTAGGGTTAACTTGCCCCGGACGCTGCTCACTTACCCTCTCCCCCTGTGGGAGAGGGTGGCGAGAATGAGCAATGCGAATTCGAGCCGGGTGAGGGGTGAGTGTCAATGACCCCTCACCCGCCTTCGATGCTTCGCATCTCAGGCACCCTCTCCCACAAGGGGAGAGGGAAAAGAAAAACTACTCCGCCGCGGTGCGGCCAGTCGCGCCGTAACGCTGATCGATGTAGTCGATCACCAGCGCCTTGAAGTCGGCGGCGATGGCGGGGCCGCGCAAGGTGCGGAATTTCTTGCCGTCGACGAACACGGGTGCTGCGGGCGTTTCGCCCGTACCCGGCAGCGAGATGCCGATGTCGGCATGTTTCGATTCGCCGGGGCCGTTGACGATGCAGCCCATCACCGCGACGTTGAGACCCTCGACGCCCGGATAGCGCGTCTTCCAGCTCGGCATTTCGTCGCGGATGAAATCCTGAATTTCGCGCGCGAGTTCCTGGAACGTCGTCGAGGTGGTGCGGCCGCAGCCCGGGCACGCGGCAACCAGCGGTACGAACGTGCGGAAGCCCATGGTCTGGAGAATTTCCTGAGCGACCTGCACCTCGAGCGTGCGGTCGCCACCCGGCTCCGGCGTCAGCGAGACGCGGATGGTGTCGCCGATGCCTTCCTGCAGCAGCACGCTGAGCGCGGCCGCCGACGCGACGATGCCCTTCGAGCCCATGCCGGCTTCGGTGAGGCCGAGATGGATCGCGTAATCCGAGCGCGAGGCGAGATCGCGATAGACCGCGATCAGATCCTGCACGGCCGAGACTTTCGCCGAGAGGATGATCTTGTTGCGCGGCATGCCGATCTCTTCGGCGCGCGCAGCCGAGCCCAGCGCGGACTGCACCATCGCTTCACGCATCACGGCGCGGGTGTCACGCGGCGCAGCCAACAGCGCGTTCTCGTCCATCAGCTTGGCAAGTAATTCCTGATCGAGCGAACCCCAGTTGGCGCCGATGCGGACCGCCTTGTTGTTCTTGATGGCGATCTCGACGATGTCGGTGAACTGCGTATCGCGCTTGTCTTTGAAGCCGACGTTGCCCGGATTGATGCGGTACTTGTCGAGCGCTTCGGCGCACGCCGGATGCTCGGCGAGCAGCTTGTGGCCGATGTAGTGGAAATCGCCGATCAGCGGCACGGTGACGCCGAGCTTCTGCAAACCGTCGCGGATGTGCGGGACCGCAGCCGCGGCTTCGTCGCGGTCGACGGTGATGCGCACCATCTCCGAGCCCTTGCGGGCCAGCGCCGCGACCTGCTCGATCGTGCCGGCAATATCGGCGGTGTCGGTGTTGGTCATCGACTGCACGACGATCGGCGCGCCGCCGCCGACCTTCACGTCGCCGACGATGGCCTGAACGCTGCGGTGACGGGGTGCGGGGCCGGCGACATCGACGGCGCCCAGGTTCTCGATTTTGTTCATAAGGGCTCAGATATCAGGTCTTTGTGACGCCCTGCAACGC
>JBEIPX010000082.1:0-9536 GCA_040376815.1 Bradyrhizobiaceae bacterium | reverse complement strand
GGACGATCGCGGACTCGCTTTCGCGCTGGAAGAGCTAAAATTCTTCTCGAAAGAATTCCGTATCATCGGCGTCTATCCGGCACATCCGTTCCGGCAGACGCAGACGTTCAGCGACGGATAACACCTTGTCCCGGACGCGATGCAGCGTGCAACGCTGCTTCGCAGAGCCGGGACCGTTCCAGACTCAGTGGGTGGTACGGCCCCGGATCGGCGGCGCATCGCAAGCGCTGCGCAGCGTCCGGGGCAAGCTACGCGGCAGTGCGATTGGCGAGCTGGAACGCATCGGCCATCAGGCTGTATGATTTTTTCCGCGCATCATGATCGAACACGGCGGTGACGAGCATTACCTCGTCCGGCTTGCTTTCCACGATCAGCGGTTCGAGCTTCTGCATGATCGTCGCGGGCGAACCGACGAACAATCGCGAGCGATTGCGCTGAACCGAAATGCGCTCGCCGTCCGAATAGGGATAGGCGAGCGATTCCTCGACGCTCGGCAGCGGCAGGTACTGGCCGCGATCGCGGCGCAGCCGGTTGAGATCGGCCGATGAGGCGAGGCGCTCGGCTTCCGCATCGGTTTCGGCGGCGATCACCGCGACGGCCAGAATCGCATGCGGCTCGCTCCGCCACGGCGACGGCTTGAAGCGCGCGCGATAGTGGATCATCGCATCCGACGCGTCATGTGAGGCGAAGTGATGCGCGAACGCGAAGCCCATGCCGATCTGCGCCGACAGGTCAGAGCTGTAATCGCTTGAGCCGAGCAGCCAGATCGGCGGCAGCGGCGCGTCGTCCGGCATCGCCACGACGCTGTTATAGGGATGGCCCTCGGGAAACCGGCGCGTCTCCCATAGCGTCAATTCGATCAGCCGTTCGAGGAAATCGTCGCCCTCGCGCACATCGAGCCGGCGGCGCAGCGCATGCATGGTCGCCTGATCGGTGCCGGGCGCGCGGCCAAGCCCAAGATCGATGCGGCCCGGAAACAGAGCCTCCAGCATCTTGAAACGCTCGGCGACCATGAGCGGGGCGTGGTTCGGAAGCATTACGCCACCCGAGCCGACGCGGATGCGCGTCGTTACAGCAGCAATCTGGCCGATCATCAGATCGGGCGCTGGGCTGGCAACGGATGCGAGATTGTGATGCTCGGCCAGCCAGTAGCGCACATAGCCGAGACGGTCCGTGTGCTGCGCAAGATCGATCGAGTTGCGCAGCGCGGCCGATGGCTTGGTGGCAGTGGTGACGACGGAGAGGTCGAGAACGGACAAAGGAGGCATGGCTTCAAGGTAGTGGCTCGGCTCATCCATACAAACGGCAGGGGACGCGAAATCGGTGATTTTCCCCGTCTGACGGCGGCCATCGAGTGGCAGGAGTGGGCAAAATTCGGCGGGTTGCTGATAAATGGTCTCTTTTGACGCCCGGAAGCATCTAAAAATCGGCAAAAATGGCTCAAATCAGGGCAGATTTGGCCAGAATTTTTGGCCCATCACTATTCTGTCCCAATATCGATCGGCTTCTCAGATCATGGATATGGGCAGATTCCCATGGCCTAGCTCGCCCTGTGGGCTGTTTTCATTTACCTGCCTGACCTACATTGCCGGGACACGAAAGCGACGGAAATCCCGTGGCATCGGCCACGGACGACAACGCGAGGGACCATGGGCGGCAAGGAACCGGAGACACCCCCGACTGGGAAACGCCCTTCGATCTCATACGAATTCTTCCCGCCGAAGACCGAAGAGATGGAGCGTAACCTGTGGGAGACGATCAAACGTCTCGCACCGCTGAAGCCGTCTTTTGTCTCGGTGACCTACGGCGCCGGCGGCTCGACCCGTGAGCGCACGCATTCGACCATCGCCCGCATCCTGAAGGAAACGGACCTCACCCCGGCCGCCCACCTCACCTGCGTCGACGCCTCGCGCGGCGAGATCGATGACGTGGTCGCGAGCTATTACGACACCGGCGTCCGGCACATCGTTGCGCTGCGCGGCGATCCGGCCGCGGGCATCGGCACCGCGTATCAAGCGCACAAGGATGGCTACCAAAGCTCGGCTGAACTCGTCAGCGCCATCAAGCGCCGCTATCCGGACATCGAAGTCTCCGTCTCCGCCTATCCCGAGAAGCACCCGGAGAGCACCGACTTCGATGCCGACGTCGACATGCTGAAGGCGAAGGTCGATGCGGGCGCCGATCGCGCTATCACCCAGTTCTTCTTCGACAACGACCTCTTCAATCGCTACGTCGACCGCGTTCGTGCCCGCGGCATCACCATTCCCGTCGTGCCGGGCATTTTGCCGGTGCAGAATTTCAAGCTGGCGAAGAACTTCGCGACGCGCGCCGGCGCCACCGTGCCGTCATGGCTCGAAGACAAGTTCGACGGCCTCGATGACGATCCGGAAACGCGCAAGCTCGTCGCGGCGACTGTCGCCGCGGGGCAAGTGCAGAAGCTGTTCAAGAATGGCGTCGACAATTTCCATTTCTACACCATGAACCGTGCCGAACTCGTGTTCGCGATCAGCCACCTCCTCGGCTTCCGCGCCGGCGGCGCCCAGAAAGCAGCGTAATGACAATCAAAATATCGAAGACGGAGGCGACGCTCCGCGCCCTCGCTCGCGAGCGCATTCTCGTACTCGACGGTGCCATGGGCACCGTGATTCAGGAGCTGAAGTTTGATGAAGCGGCCTTCCGTGGTGAGCGCTTCAAGGACTTCCATCGCGATGTCAGAGGCAACAATGACCTTCTGATCCTGACTCAAGCGCGAGCGATCGAGGATATCCACTACGACTACTTCAAGGCAGGCGCGGATATCGTCGAAACAAATACGTTCTCGTCGACATCAATCGCACAGGCCGACTACGACATGTCGGGTTTAGCCTACGAATTAAACTTTGAAGGTGCGCGGCTTGCGAAAAACGCAGCCAAACGCGCCGAAGCGGATGACGGCAAGCCGCGTTTCGTCGCCGGCGCCCTCGGCCCGACCAATCGTACCGCCTCGATCTCTCCGGATGTTTCCAATCCCGGCTATCGCGCCGTCACCTTCGACGAACTGCGCATATCCTACAGCGAACAGATCAACGGCCTGCTCGACGGCGGCGCCGACATGCTGCTGGTCGAAACCATTTTCGACACGCTGAATGCCAAGGCCGCGCTCTACGCCATCGCCGAAATCATGGAAGCGCGCGGCGTTGACGTGCCGGTGATGATCTCCGGCACGATCACCGACAAGTCCGGTCGCCTTCTTTCGGGCCAGATGCCCGAGGCATTCTGGTATTCGATGCGGCATGCGAACCCGGTGTCGATCGGCTTCAACTGCGCGCTCGGCGCGGAAGACCTGCGCGCGCACATCGCCGATCTCGGCCGCGTCGCCGATACGCTGGTCTGCGCCTACCCGAACGCCGGCCTGCCGAACGAGTTCGGCGAGTATGACGAAAGCCCCGAGTACATGGCGCGGCTGATCGGCGAGTTCGCGCAAGCCGGTCTCGTCAACATCGTCGGCGGCTGCTGCGGCACCACGCCGGCGCACATCAAGGCCATTTCCGAAGCGGTCGCGCCACACAAGCCGCGCGCGATCGCCGACATCGAGCCGCGGCTGCGGCTGTCCGGTCTCGAACCGTTCGTGCTGACCAGCGACATTCCCTTCGTCAACGTCGGCGAGCGCACCAACGTCACCGGTTCGGCGAAATTCCGCAAGCTGATCACCGCTGGCGATTACACGGCAGCGCTGAAGGTCGCCCGCGACCAGGTCGAGAACGGCGCGCAGGTCATCGACATCAACATGGACGAGGGCCTGCTCGATTCCGAGAAGGCGATGGTCGAGTTCCTCAATCTCGTTGCTTCCGAGCCGGATATCGCCCGCGTGCCGGTGATGGTCGACTCGTCGAAATTCTCGGTGATCGAGGCCGGCCTCAAGTGCGTGCAGGGCAAGCCGATCGTCAATTCGATTTCGATGAAGGAAGGCGAAGAAAAATTCCTGCACGAGGCAACCATTGCGCGCCGCCATGGCGCGGCCGTGGTGGTCATGGCCTTCGACGAGGTCGGGCAGGCCGACACGTTCGCGCGCAAGACCGAGATCTGCAAGCGCGCCTACGACCTGCTGACCGAAAAGATCGGTTTCCCGCCGGAAGACATCATCTTCGATCCGAACATCTTCGCGATTGCGACCGGCATCGAGGAGCACAACAACTACGGTGTCGACTTCATCGAAGCGACGCGCTGGATCCGCCAGAATCTGCCGCACGCCCACGTTTCCGGCGGCGTCTCCAACCTGTCGTTCTCGTTCCGCGGCAACGAGCCGGTGCGCGAGGCGATGCACTCCGTGTTCCTGTATCACGCCATCAAGGCGGGCATGGACATGGGCATCGTCAACGCAGGGCAGATGGCGATCTACGACGACCTCGATCCGGAGTTGCGGCAGGTCTGCGAGGACGTGGTGCTCAACCGCGATCCGGGCGCCTCCGAACGGCTGCTCCAGCTGGCAGAGAAATTCCGCGGCCAGGAGAAGCAGACCAAGGAAGCCGACCTCGCCTGGCGCTCGTGGGACGTGAACAAGCGGCTGAGCCACGCGCTCGTCAGCGGCATCACCGAATTCATCGAGGAAGACACCGAAGCTGCGCGGCTCGCCGCCGACCGGCCGCTGGCGGTGATCGAAGGACCGCTGATGGACGGCATGAACGTGGTGGGCGACCTGTTCGGCGCCGGCAAGATGTTCCTGCCGCAAGTCGTGAAATCCGCGCGCGTGATGAAGCAGGCCGTCGCTTATCTGATGCCGTTCATGGAAGAAGAGAAGGCGCGTAACAAGGCCAACGGCATTGCCGGTGACGGCCGCAACTCGGCCGGCAAGATCGTGCTCGCCACCGTCAAGGGCGACGTGCACGACATCGGCAAGAACATCGTCGGCGTCGTGCTCCAGTGCAACAACTTCGAGGTGATCGACCTCGGCGTTATGGTGCCGGCGGCCAAGATCATCGAGACGGCCAAAGCCGAGAATGCCGACATCATCGGCCTCTCCGGCCTGATCACGCCCTCGCTCGACGAGATGAGCTTTCTTGCATCGGAAATGCAGCGTCAGGGCATGGAGATGCCGCTGCTGATCGGCGGCGCGACCACGAGCCGGGTGCATACCGCCGTGAAGATCGATCCGAATTACAGCCGTGGCCCGGTGGTGCATGTGAACGACGCGAGCCGCGCCGTCGGCGTCGCCTCCTCGCTGCTCTCGGCGGATCGCGCGCAGGGTTACGCGCGGGAAGTCCGCGACGAGTATCTGAAGATCGCAACCGTCCACGCCGAAGCCCAGCGCAACAAGACGCGCCTGTCGTTGCAGGCCGCACGCGACAATCACGTCAAGATCGACTGGGCGAAGAGCAAGCCGGTGAAGCCGCCGTTCTTCGGCATCCGCAGCTTCGACAACTATCCGCTCGCCGAACTTGCCGAGTACATCGACTGGACACCGTTCTTCCAGACCTGGGAGCTCACCGGTCGTTATCCGGCCATTCTCGACGATCCAAAGGCCGGCCCCGTGGCGCGCTCGCTGTTCGAAGACGCACAGAAGATGCTGAAGCAGATCATCGACGGAAACTGGTTCAAGGCGCGCGCGACTATCGGCTTCTGGCCGGCGAACGCGGTCGGTGACGACATCGTCGTCTATGCCGACGATAAGCGCGACGCCTCGATCGCAACGTTCCATACGCTGCGCCAGCAGCTCGAGAAGCGCGAGGGCCGGCCGAACGTCGCGCTCTCGGACTTCGTCGCGCCGCGCACCACCGGCGTCGCCGATTACATCGGCGGCTTCGTCGTCACTGCCGGCATCGGCGAGGATGTCATCGCCGACCGCTTCAAGAATGCCAACGACGACTATTCGTCGATCCTGGTGAAGGCGCTGGCCGATCGTCTCGCCGAAGCCTTCGCAGAGCGGCTGCACCAGCGCGTGCGCAAGGAGTTCTGGGGTTATGCGCCGGGCGAAGCGTTCGGCAGCGACGACCTCATTCTGGAAAAGTACGACGGCATTCGCCCGGCGCCCGGCTATCCGGCGCAGCCGGACCACACCGAGAAGGCAACGCTGTTCCAGCTGCTCGATGCCGAACGCACCGCCGGCGTGAAGCTGACCGAGAGCTTCGCGATGTGGCCGGGCTCATCCGTGTCGGGCCTCTATCTCAGCCATCCGGAGAGCTACTACTTCGGCGTCGGCAAGATCGAACGCGATCAGGTCGCGGACTATGCCACGCGCAAGGGCTGGGAGCTGACGGAAGCGGAACGCTGGCTCGCGCCGGTCTTGAACTACATCCCGACTGCGAATGCCAACACGCCTCCCGCAGATGCGACGAAGCAGCCGGCGGTCAAGGTGATCTCCGCTGCCGACTTCGGCGAAGACCTCGCGTCGCATCCGACCGGCTGCAACTGCCTCGCGCACCTGCGCTTCCGGCAGAAGGCGGTTGGGGGCTAGCCTCAGCCGAAAGTCATCCTTGAATCGGCATTCGGACGGCGCGCATAGTGCGTCATCCGGAACAGCGCCCATCAAGAGGTGCCGCATGAACGAAACGACTCTCGCGAGCGCCCTGCTGCACTCGTCCGCCGACGCCATCATCGCCACCGATCGCGATGGGCTGATCACGTTCTGGAATCCAGGCGCGACGCGCATCTTTGGGCACAACGCGGCGGAAGCGATCGGACAATCGCTCGACCTCATCATTCCGGAGAACCAGCGCGCGCGGCACTGGGCGGGATACAACGAAGTGATGGCGACCGGCAAAAGCCGCTACAGCGAAGGCGCGGCCTTGTCCGTACCGGCGCTTCACAAGGACGGCCGGCGCATCTCGCTGGAATTCACCGTCACCCCGCTGAAAGACAGCACCGGGCAGATGACCGGCATGGCCTCGGTGCTGCGCGACGTCACTGCTCGCTTCGAGGAAATGCGCGCGCTGCGCAAGAAGGCAGCGGCGGGCTGACGCCTTACTTCGGCGGCATCAGCGGCTGCACGATCTCCTGGAACGGCGGCAGCGCCTCGCACATCTCAGCGTGCTTGCCGAGCGCGGGATACTGCTTGTCGTCGAACAGGCCGTGAGCCTCGCGGGTGATGCGCAGCACACAGGCGACTGCGATATCGGCGTGCGTGATGGTGCTGCCAAACCAGAATTCCGTCTTGCGCCGCGCACGCTCGCCCTCGAGCCGTTCAAGCGCACCCGCAATCTGTGAGCGACAGCGATCGACCCAGCGCTGAGATTGCTTGTCGTGCAGGACTTTTTCGTAAATAAGGCTTACCGCCTTGTCGCCAAGCCCGGTCGCCAGCGCGCAGACGTTCAGGACTTCCCGCCGGGCATGTCCGCAATCGGGGATCAGCGCCCGCGACGGCCCCGCGATCTCGTCGAGATGATCGAGGATCGCATTGCTCTCGATCAGCACCTCGCCGTCGTCGAGCACCAAGGTCGGCACGCGCATCAGCGGATTGTAGATCGCGATCTTGCCGCCATCGATGAATGTCGACCACGGCCGGTGCTCGAACGGCATGCCATAGAAGCGCATCGCCAGTGCGACGCGGCGCACGAAAGGTGAGTCGTATTGGCCGATCAGGATCATCTGTACTGAGCTCCTTGGATCACCAAGCATCGCCGCCAACGCCGCGATTATCAATAGCGTGCAGTGCTCATTCGATGATCGGAACGTGCTTCGCAGCTTCGCGCGGCGCCAGACCGGTCAACCGCGGATCGTCGGCCACCTCGACCTGCCGCCGGAACGGTTGAAAGCCCGATCGCTGATAGAATGCGAGCGCTGCGGGGTGATCAAGCGTACAGGTATGAACCCAAAGCCGCTTGATCGGCCGTGCCCAAGCAACTTCCAACGCGCGGTTCATCAGGTAACGCCCGCCGCCTCCGCCGATGAGCCCAGCGGTTACTCCGAAGAATGCGAGCTCGCAATCGCCGGCGGAGCGAAAGTCGAGTTCGAGCAGACCTTCATCACGCCCCTCATGCACGAGTGCGTAGACCTCAACGCCCGGTGCACGAATGATCGACGCCAGTTGCTCGTCGGACATCTGAAGCCGGGAAAACCAAAGCCACTCTTCGCCAACCCGGCGGTAGAGATCGCGAAACCAGTCGAGGTCCGGATTGATCACGTGCCGCAGCGCCCAGCCGGCGGGCGGTTCCGGGCGCAAGTGCGGCCGCTCGAACATCTGCAGATGCGTGACGGCGGCCACGATCTTTCCAGGAGCAACGTCTGAATAGCCGTCGAGAAGCATCTCACCCCTCACCCGGATCGCTCTCGAGCAGCGCATTGACCGCGCGACTCCAGCCCTTCAGCTTGCGTTCGCGCGTGGCGTCGCTCATCGCCGGCTTGAAGCGCCGCTCCAGCCGCCAGGTGTCGGCGAAACGCGATGGCTCCGGATAAATGCCGGCGCCGAGCCCCGCGAGATAGGCCGCGCCAAGCGCGGTCGTTTCCTGAATTACCGGGCGATCGACCGGCGCCTTTAGGAGATCGGCGAGGCGCTGCATGGTCCAGTCGGACGCAGTCATGCCGCCGTCGACGCGCAGCACCGTGTTGGCAGCGGTCGCACCCGGCCAGTCGGCGCGCATCGCCGCCCACAGATCATAGGTCTGGTAGCAGACGCTCTCCAGCGCAGCATGCGCGAGTTCGGCCGGACCGGTGCCGCGGGTGAGGCCGAACAGACCGCCGCGCACGCGCGGATTCCAGTACGGCGCGCCGAGGCCGACAAACGCCGGGACGAGATAAACCGATTGCGCCGGGTCGGACTTGTCCGCGAGCGGGCCGGTGTCCGCTGCCTGCTTGATGATGCCGAGCCCGTCGCGCAGCCACTGCACGGCCGAACCCGCCACGAAGATCGAGCCTTCGAGAGCATAAGTCCGTTTGCCGCCGAGCTGATAGGCGATCGTCGTGAGCAGTTTGTTCTTGGATGCAACCGGCGTCGTTCCGGTGTTGAGCAGCGCGAAGCAGCCGGTCCCGTAGGTCGATTTCATCATCCCCGGCTCGAAGCACGCCTGCCCGATGGTCGCGGCCTGCTGATCGCCGGCGATCCCACGCACGGCAATGGCGCCGCCGAACAGATCGGCGAGCGTTACGCCGTAGGACGCGGACGAGTCGCGCACGTCCGGCAGCATGGCACGCGGAATCCGCAGCAGCTTCAGCAGATCGTCGTCCCACTGGCCGGTATGGATGTTGAACAGCAGCGTGCGCGAAGCATTGGTGGCGTCGGTCGCGTGCACCTTGCCGCCGGTCAACCGCCACAGCAGATAGCAGTCGACGGTGCCGAACAGGAGTTCGCCGCGCTCGGCGCGTTCACGCGCGCCCGGCACCTGATCGAGAATCCACGCGACCTTGGTGCCGGAAAAATATGGATCGATGATCAGGCCGGTCTTCGCCAAGATCATCGGCTCGTGGCCGCCGGATTTCAGCTTCGCGCAGAAGTCCGCGGTGCGGCGATCCTGCCAGACGATCGCGCGATGCACGGCACGGCCGGTCGCACGATCCCACACCACCGTTGTCTCGCGCTGATTGGTGATGCCGATGGCGGCGATGTCGGATGCCGCAACCTTCGCTTT
>JBEIPX010000436.1:0-3010 GCA_040376815.1 Bradyrhizobiaceae bacterium | reverse complement strand
TGCTTCCTCATCGCGATGATCGATCGCGTACTGACGCAACTGATACGCGGCCTCCTCCAGCGAACGAACGGTGCGTCCACGGATCAGGACTGGCGGATAGAGCGGCAAGTGTCGGGCCATCGACATTCTCCACCGGACATTACCCGTGAAGACTACGATCCGAGGAACTTTGCGTTCCTCCAAACTGCGCACAGGGTTAGTTCTGCGCTGACAATGCGCTGCCAAATCGATTCAAAAGCGGGCCATCAGGCGCGCATCACCTTGAATACGCCGCTCGCCATTGCGACGCAGCGGCTGCCCGCGTGAACTTCCGTGCTCATGAAGATCAGCGAGCGTGTGGCACGCACCACGCGTGGCCGGGTCACCAGCAGATCGCCGATCTTGCCGGCGTCGATGAACTGAGTATCCATCTGAATGGTGGCAAGAAGCTGCGAGCCGGTCTCGAACCTCGCCGTCATGCCGCAGGCGCGATCAGCCAGCGTCATCAGCAGTCCGCCCTGCACGAGGCCGCGCCGATTGCGATGCTTCGCCTGGGCTGCAATGGCGTATTCGTGGACCTTGCCGGCGACCCGGTGCCACATCGGCCCGACGAGATCGATGAAGCCATCCTCATCATCGAGAACCTGCCAGCCGTCGGCCTTAAGCGATTTCACCACATCCCGATCTGTCGTCATATCCTGCTGTCCGTTGCGCCATCGGCTCAGCGGGTCATATCACCAGATGAGACGTCAGTCGAAGAGCTGTCAGCCAGCGTCTACGCGACCGCGCGGCCAGAGTTCACGCCGGACAGCGGCCCGACGATCTCCTCGATCGGCTTCGGCTTGCTGACGCCGTAGCCCTGAGCGTAATCGACTCCGATGCGACGCAGCACCTCGATCATCGTGTCGTTCTCGACGAACTCGGCGATGGTGCGCATGCCCATTACCTTGCCGAGGCGCGCGATCAGATCGACGATCGCGTGGTCGGTCGTGTCGTCGAGCATCTGCTTGACGAAGCTGCCGTCGATCTTGATGAAATCGACCGGCAGGTTCTTCAGATAGGTGAAGGACGACATGCCGGCGCCGAAGTCGTCGAGCGCGAAACTGCAGCCCAGCGCTTTCAGCGCGCGGATGAAGCGATCGGCGGCGGCGAGATTGGAGATCGCGGCGGTCTCGGTGATCTCGAAGCAGACCGAGGCTGGCGGAACACCGGAGTTGCGGAACTGCTCGCGCACGAAATCGGCGAAGTCCTCGTCATTGAACGTCGCGCCGGAGAGGTTGATCGCACACATGGCGAACGGATTGCCAGCAGCGGCAATCGTCCTCAGCGTGGTCTGCACCACCCAGCGGTCCAGCATCGGCATCAGGCCATAGCGCTCGGCAGCGGCGATGAACTCGCCCGGCGCCACGAGCTGTCCCTCGCGGTCGCGCATGCGGATCAGGATTTCCGCATGGAGCCCGCCGGCATCCCCGTCCTTCAGCGCGAGAATCGGCTGGGCAAACAGGCAGAAGCGGTTCTCCTCGAACGCCTCGTGAATACGCTGGACCCAGACCATTTCGCCGAACCGGCTGCGCAGTTCCGCATCGTTCGGATCGTGCAGCTGGATGCGGTTGCGGCCCTTGTCTTTGGCGAGATAGCACGCCACGTCCGCGGCGCGGATGATGTCGTCGATCGAGAGGCTGTCGCGATTGACCTGGACGAGACCGATGCTGGTCGAGATGTTGAACGAGCTGCCCTGCCAGCTGAAGTTCATTTCCTCCACGGCCGCGCGCAGCCGTTCCGAGATCAGCGCCGCGCGATCGATCGGACACGACCTCAGCAGGATGGCGAATTCGTCGCCGCCGAGGCGAGCGACCAGTTCGTCGCGGTGCAGGTTCTGTTGCAGACATTCCGCAAGCTGGCGCAGCAGTTCGTCGCCGGCCGCGTGACCGCAGGTATCGTTGACGATCTTGAACTGGTCGAGATCGAGCATCGCCACCGCGTGGCGCTCCCCGGATTCGACCGATGCATGCAGCGCATCGGCAAGACGGCTTTCGAACTCGTTGCGGTTGGCGAGACCGGTCAGCGTATCGTGCGACGCCTGCCATGCGAGGCGGCTGATGTAGTCGATCTCGCTGGTCATGTCGCGCATGACGATCACAGTACCCGCAGCGCTGCTTCGGCCCCTGTTGAGCGGGGCACCGACCAGCGATACCGGAACGGTCGATGTATCCTCGCGCACCAGCAGATGTCGCGTCGTCACCGAATGAGCTGCCTGCGATCGCACGGCCTCGTCGAGTACTGCCGGATTGGTTTCACCGGTCACCGAATCGACGACGCGCAGCACGTCCTTCGCCGGCCGCTGCCGCGCCGACGCGATGCTGGTGTCGATCAGTTTCTCCGCTGCCGGATTGAGATAGTCGATACGGCCCTGCACATCGATGCCGACCACCGCATCGCCGATCGACGCCAGGATGACGCGTGCGCGCTCCTGCTCGGCGCGCAGCGCATGACGATGCGCGCGGGTTTCGGCGAGATAGCTGCGGCCATACCAGTACAGCAACGCGATCAGGATTCCGGCGGCAATCACGTTCGCAGCGATCAGAACGGTTTTCGTCAACCGCGACAGCTCAGATAGCGATTGCGAGAACGCATTGGCCAATGGTGCGAGGCGGGCATCGAGCATGCTGATCTGCCCGGCGCGCGACTGCGCGGCCGCCGGAGACATGCCATGCCGCTTTTCGTCGTGAATGGTGGCGGCGAGCACGACCAGCTCACCGAGCAGTGAATCGGTTGCCCGCCATTTCTGAACCGCGTCGCTGACGAACGGCCAGGTCTGGCAGCAGCGGAACATCCGGATCAGCCCGGAAACATCGTCGGGATGATTGCCGCCCCTGAGAAAGCCTTCGCGCGCGATCTCGTAATCCGGCGGATTGCTTTCCATCGCCAGACGCGCGGTGCGATCCCCGAACGGTACCGCAACCGCAGCCTCGTAACTCATGTAATCGGCTTCGTCGCCACTGGCGAGATAGCGCTGCAGCGCGTGAATGGC
>JBEIPX010000545.1:0-2055 GCA_040376815.1 Bradyrhizobiaceae bacterium | reverse complement strand
TTGCGGTATGCGGATAGAAGAACGGCGCGACTTTCTTCACGCGCTCCCAGGCCGCCTTGTCTCCCGGCGGGAGCGGCGGCCAGATGATGCCGCGCGGCGATGTTTCCAGTTCCTTTGCAGGGCCGGTGATCGTCGTCGCGACTGCCGCGTCGACGTCGTTGTTGACCATGCCTTTCCACATCGCGCCGTAGCTGGCGAACTCGACGATCTTGACATCTTTCTGCGTCAAGCCGCCGTAGGCGAGAATGCCGAGCGAATTCTGGTTGAGTGCTGGCGAGCCGACGACGAAGCCAACGCGCTTGCCGCGCAGATCCTTGACTTCCTTGACGCCCGTATCCTTGGCGACGCCGAGTGTTCCCGCGTTGCAGTCCACGACGCTCAAGGTGAGCTGAACCGGCTGCGGGCCCCATTCCTTGGTTCCGAACTCGAACACGCCTTCCTGCGCAAAGTAGATGCCCGAGCCCATCCATGAAATCTGCGCCCGTCCGGTACGCAGCGGAGCAAGCCGCGCAACGTCGTTGCCGGCGGGCAGCACACGCACGTCGGTGCTGTACTTGTCCTTCATCATCTTGCCGACGGCGACGCCGATGTTGAATCCGGCGGTTCCCGTATCGTAGGCCGTGAATGTGAGCGACGCAGGCAGTTTTACATCCTGTGCGTGTGCCGGCACCGCTGCTGCAAGCAGCAATGAGGCCGATACGGACACAAGCGAAGTCATTCGACGAGTCATCAGTTTCTCCCGTTCATGCTCGCGGATCGAGCTATTGGTTGTGAAACGTTGCAATCATCTCACTGCGACACGGCCTTAGCAAATATCACGGCCGTTATGCTTTCGGACGACAAGTGGTGTTCAATCGCGAAAGCGGCGATTGCTCATGCTTCGAGAATGGCGATGAGCTGACCTTCGGCGACGACATCGTCGATGCCGACGAGAATTTCCTTGATCTTTCCCGCACCGGACGATGGTACCGGAATCTCCATCTTCATCGCTTCGATGAGGACGATGTCATCGCCGTCGTTAACGCTGCTGCCGATGCTTGCAGGCACGGCGCACACGCGTCCGGCGACTTCGGTGACGATCTTGATCTCAGCCATTCTCTCTCCCCTCGGGCGCGTCGATTTCAGCGTTGCCGATGCGGCTTCTTGTGCGAGAAGATTCCCCGCGCTAGCTTCATACGCAAGTGGAATGTTATTCCGTTAAGCGGAATGATCCATCAGGCGAGATATCCGTTCTATTGGATGGAACGGTCGCAAACTCTGGGCAGGGCTTGTTCGATGGGACGGCGTTCGGAACGATTGGGACTGCAAGGGCGTACATCCGGTGAGCGCTCGGGTGATGGCGATGTGATCCAGGTGGTTTCGCGTGCCTTCGATGTGCTGCGCTGCTTCGAAGGTCACGAAGTGCGCCTCGGTAATCTTGAAATTGCAAGACGCTGCGGATTGCCGCGTTCGACCGTCTCGCGCCTGACCCACACGCTCACCCGCATGGGCCAGCTCGTCTATTTGCCGCAGGATCAGAAGTATCGTCTCGGTCCGAGCGCGCTTGCGATGAGCACGTCGATGATGCGCGGGTTGCAATTCCGCAAACTGATCCGGATGAAGTTGCAGGACGTCGCCGAGCGCGTGCCGGGTACGATCGGCTTCGTGGTGCCGGACCGTTTTCACATGGTCTATCTCGAGTATGCGCGCGCCTATAACGCCATCAGCCTCAACTCGACGACAGGCACGCGCATCTCGATTGCGCGCACCGCCGGCGGTCACGCCTATGTCGCTGCGCTGAGCGATGCCGAGAAGCAGATTCTGCTGACCGAGATGGAGCGCGAGATACCGCAGGACGCCAAGCATCTGCGGCCTGTGCTGGATACAGACACCCGGTCGCTGCGAGAGAACGGCTACGTCATCTCCCGCGAGCTGTGGAATCCGCACATCAGCGGCATTGCCGCGCCCATCTGGTCGGAGCAGTACCAGACCTATCTCGTCGTCACGATCGGCCTGCTGTCGGCGATGTACGACGAAGCCAAATTGCGCAGCGAGGTCGCGCCGCAGCTGCTCGAA
>JBEIPX010000381.1:0-3571 GCA_040376815.1 Bradyrhizobiaceae bacterium | reverse complement strand
TCCGCCGCTAGCGGTTGCCTCCGATTTCCCCAGCCACACCCCGCCGCAAGGCTGGCGCGGCGCGGAGGCCGCCTGTAATCTCATCCCGGGGTTGGTGCTTCGGGGACGAAATGCGGCTTACGCACATTCTGTTCGGCATTCTGGCCGTCGCGGTGTCGTTCGTCGCGGCGACCTACATCATGGACTGGATTTCGCCGCGCTCCAGCCCTGCGCCGAAGCTGGCGCAGCTTCCGCCGCTGCAACCGGTCACCCGCAATTCCGTCGTCATCGCACCGATCGCCGTGACGCTCACCGCGATCCGCGACAGCGTCGAGCGCGCCGCGCCGAAGAACTTCGCCGGCAAGGCCGATAATCCCGCCAAGCAAATTCTCTCCAACGCTGACATCAACTGGACCATCGTCCGCGGTCCGATCGCGGCGAGCGCCAGCGGCACGGGCAACGACCTCGTGCTGACCACGCCGCTGAACGGCAAGCTCACCATCGCCGGTAACATTTCGAACGTCTCCGGCGATGCCATCAGCAGCATCATCGGCGGCAATCTCGGCAAACAGATCGGCAACGTCGCGATCAAGCAGTTCAACGCCAATGGCGAGATCCGCGGCACCGTCGGCGTCACCTCGCGCCCTGCGTTGCTGCCGAACTGGCGGATCGAACCGAACCTCGCCGCGCAGGTGAATCTCGGCGACACCGCGCTCACCATCGGCGGCATCCGCGTCAACGTACCGGCGCAGATGAAGCCGGTCGTCGACAAGTCGGTCAACGAGCAGATGGCGGCGCTGCAACAGCGCATCCGCAACGATCCCGCGCTTGAGCAAGCCGCCCGCCGCGAATGGGCAAAGATGTGCCGCTCGATTCCGCTGAAGGGCGGCGCCGCCGGCCTTCCCGATTTCTGGCTGGAGATGCGCCCGGTCCGCGCCGTCGCTGCCCAGCCGCGCACCGATGCGCGCGCGGTGAATCTGCTGCTCGGTGTCGAGGCCGAGACGCATCTCTCGGCGACCGAGACCAAGCCAAACTGTCCGTTCCCGGCGACACTCGAGATCATTCCGCCGACGGCGGGCCGCGTCTCTATCGGCGTGCCGATCGACGTGCCGTTCACCGAGGTCAACAAGATCGTCGAGGCGCAGCTCAAGAACCGCAAGTTTCCTGAGGACGGAAGCGGCCCCGCCGACATCACGGTGCTGAAGGCGACCGTCGCGCCATCCGGCGAGCGGCTCTTGATCTCGCTGCTCGTCAACGCCAAGGAGAAGAAGAGCTTCTTCGGCTTCGGCGCGGAGGCGACCATTCATGTCTTCGGCAGGCCGGTGCTCGATCCTGTCGCGCAGACGCTGAAGCTCGCCAACATCGAACTCGCGGTCGAATCCGAAGCCGCGTTCGGCCTGCTCGGCGCGGCCGCGCGCGCAGCAGTGCCGTATGTCGAGAAGGCGCTCGCCGAACGCGCTACCATCGACCTCAAGCCGTTCGCCACCAATGCGCAGCAACGGATCGCCGCCGTCATCAACGAGTTCCGCACGAGCAGCGCCGATGGCGTGCGCGTCGATGCGGCGGTCACCAGCGTTCGCCTTGCCAGCATCGCCTACGACTCGAAGACGCTGCGCGTGATCGCCGAAGCGGACGGCACTGTCGCCGTGACAATGACCAAGTTGCCTTGATCGTTCATCCGCTATCGCGTTTTTGCAGACCTGCTCTACCCTGTGCGGGTTCCATCCCGATTCGTGTTGGACTAAACACGCTCACCTCGGCTTAGGCCACGAAGCTGGTTCCCGCGCGATGCGGAACTCTGCTTCATCGATGGCGTTGCAATGATGCTCGCCTTCGCATGCTGCTTTCGCGTTGCGTTCGCGGCGTTGCGTATCTGCTCATCCGTTTCACGACAGGAACTAATACATGAGAGTGCTTTTGCTGGCCGCTGCGGCCACGCTTGCCGTTGCGCATCCCGCTCACGCCCAGCGCGCCGAATACGACAGCATGATCGCGAGCCACGCGGCCGCCAATGGCGTACCAGCCGAACTCGTGCATCGCGTGATCGTGCGCGAGAGCCGTTATAACGCGCGCGCCGTCAGCAAGGGCAACTATGGCATGATGCAGATTCGCCTCGGTACGGCGCGAGCGCTTGGCTATACCGGCAGCGCGCAGGGCCTGCTCGACCCCAACACCAATCTCACCTATGCCGTGAAGTATCTCGCCGGCGCCTATCGCACCGCTGGCGGCAATCACGCTCAGGCCGTGCGCTATTACGCCAGCGGCTACTACTATGCCGCCAAGCGTCAGCGTTCGATGTCGGCTTACGGTCTCGCCGGCGCGCGATAATCCACGCTGCGAAACGACCGCACGGAAAGCCCGGCCTCGCGCCGGGCTTATTTTTTGGAAGGCTTCGCCGCCGTTGGCTGAAGCGGCACGACTGGCTTGCGCACATGTACGACCGCGCGATCGTCCGCGAACAATCGCTGCCAGCCGTCGGTGCGATCGAGCAGCTTCGCGGCCGGTGTCGTCGGCAAGAGCAGCGTCGCATCGACCCTGTGCTGATCGAGCAGCGCGAACAGGTCCGCAGGATCGCGCAGCGAAGTGGCGCTGTCGTGCGCGACCATCATCTTCGCGCCATAGAGTTCGGTGCGGCCGTCGATGAAAGGCGCCAGCCCCGACGCGATCATGTAGCCGCCGAAGTGATAGTCGTTGAAGATGCGCTGCGCCTTGTGCTGCTTCAGCGCGGCGACGGCGGCTGCCGGCGTCGCGTGCGCAGGCGGTGCGTAACGCTGCGTCGCGAGCATGACGCCGATGCCGGCGATCAGCAGCGCGGCTGCGGCCAACTGCGTCGCAACCGCCCCCGTTCCAGCCGCCTTCTCCGCCTCCGGCCTGCCGATCTGGGGCGCGAGCGGCGCAGCAAGCAGCATCGGCGCGAGCAGCGCCAGTACATCGGCATGGCGCACGCTTGACAGCGCGAGATGCAACAGTCCGAGCAGCATGGCGATGCGCAACGGCGGCAACGTTATGCCGCGCCAGAGCGCAAGACCTGTGGCTCCGAGCAGAACGATCTCGAACGGTCCGAGCTTTGCGAAATCCATCGGCCGCCACTCGACGATCATCGGCAGCGCATCTCCGAGCGTCAGAATTTTCCAGGCGGCGAGCAGCGAACCCCAGCCGTAGGGCGTGACGCAACTTGCGACCGCGGCGAGCGCGCCAAATCCGCTCCAGCGGATCGCCAGTGTCTTGCGTTCATTCGCGGGCGCATTCCAGACCGCATCCACCGCCATCACGCCGGTCAGCGCGAGGCCGAGCACGAAGCTGCCGTGCACGTTGGTCCACACCGTGATCACCGGCAGCAGCCAGAACGACGGCGCCTCGCGTCTGTCGGCGGCGGCAATCAGACTGCCCGCCCAAAGCACCATCAGCGGCAGCGCCAGCACATGCGGACGCGCCACCATGTGCGGCATCGTCACGACCAGCGCCGCGATGCTGAACATCCGCGCCGGCATCGCTGCGATGCGCTTAAGCATGAAGCGAGCGAGCAGCGCGATCGCGGTTGCGGCCGCGAGCGCTGCGAGCAGCACCGGTCCGGTCCAGCCGAACAGGCGAT
>JBEIPX010000099.1:0-8676 GCA_040376815.1 Bradyrhizobiaceae bacterium | reverse complement strand
CGTGCCGGGCCCGCCTTTGGTCAGCAGGTAGATTTCCTCGAACTTGTTGAAGGTCCAGATCGTGCGGAACACGATGACGACGATCAGCACCTCTTTCAGCTGCGGCAGCGTGACGTCGACAAACCGGCGGAACACACCCGCGCCGTCCACCTTCGCCGCGTCGTAAAGCTCCAGCGGCACGGCCTGCAGCCGGGCCAGCACGCAGATGACGACGAACGGCGTGTACTTCCAGACGTTGAGCATGATGGTCGATGCCATCGCCATGGTGGGCGTCGACAGCCAGTAGATCGGCTCCGTGATCAGACCCACGGACAGGAGGCTGTAGTTGATGACGCCGATTTCGGGATTGAAGATCCAGCGCCAGATCAGAGCGATCACGACTGTCGGCACGATGTACGGAAACAGCAGCAGTCCGCGAAAGAACGCCATGCCGAACAGCGCGCGATGCAGCAGCAGCGCGATACCGACACCAAAGACGGTCTGGAAAAGAATCGACAGCAGCGTCCAAATCGTTCCTTGCGTGAATGAACTCCAGAACAGCGGATCGGAGAAGATGAATTCGAAATTGGACAATCCGACGAAGGATACGAGATCGGGGCGCAACGGATTGTAGCTGAAGAACGCCATCCGGATCGCCTCCGCGATCGGATAGACCATGAACACCAGTGCCGTCACGACAAACGGCGCGATGAACAGCAGTCCAACGAATCGATCGGACGACAGGAAATCAAGACGGCGCATTCTTTTTCCGATTCAGAATGAAGCCGGGCAGCCGCAGGCCGCCCGGCTCAATCGATCACTCAACCCAGCAGGCGGGCATTCTCGCGGCGGATCGTCTCCAGTTCGCGTGCGCCCCACTTGGCGGCCTGCTCTGGCGTCTGCTTGTCGATGACGACCTTCTGCACCGTTTGCGCCAGGATCGACCGGCCATGAACGTATCCGGCCAGCGGATTGGCACCCTGCAAGAGCTCGTTCGCGGTGCTGCTCGAGTTCGGCAGCGAGCCCGTGAAGTAGGTATCCACGGTCTTCGGCTTGGACTTGTAGAACGGATGGTTCTTCAATTCCTCCGAGCCGGCGATATCCTTGTAGGTCGGGGCCACGTTCGGCATCAGCGAGTGGCAATACTTGATCAGCCACTCCTTGCTCGTCTGCTGGTAGACCAGCGCCTGCTTGACCTCTTCGATGTAGGGATTGTTCTGCGCCGGGATGCACCAGCCCTGGAAATCGTTCCAGTTGCTGCGGCGGTTCGTCTTCGGATGCCGTGCGTGGTTGAAGGCTTCCGTCGCCTCGAAGATCGGCTTTGCTTCCTCGGCAGCGCGTCCCAGCGTGCGGCCCCAATAGAAGCTCATCGCCGTCTGGCCGGTCACGTGCGCATCGACCACCTGAAGGAAGCTGTATTCCACCGCGCCCTTCGGCATGTAGGGCTGGAGCTCCTTCACGAAGGTCAGAGCTTCGACGGTCTGCGGGCTGTCGAACACGACCTCGAACTTGTTCGTGGCATCGAACATGCGTCCGCCGGCTGCGTGCAGCAGCGCAGCAAAATGATACTCAGTGCACAGATTGCGGCCGAGCGCCATGCAGAAGCCGGCCATGTTCTGCTTCTTCTGCGAGATAGTCTTTGCGGCGTTGAGAAGATCGTTCCAGTCCCAGGTGTCCGGGTCCTTCAGGCCGAGCTCCTTGATGATGTCCATACGAACCAGCAGCAGATGCGGCTGATGGTGCGCTGGAATGACGTACTGCTTGCCCTTCCAGTTGCCCCAGTAATCCCACTTCACGCCGTCGACGAGACGGTCCTTACCGATCTTGGTGACAAGGTCGTCGACCGGCAGGAGCAGGCCTTCCGCCATCATCTGCATCGCGATCGGCGACTCGACGCTGATCAGCGAGGGCGGCCGCTTGGCGGCGAGGTCCGTCATCAGCTTGACGTAGACGCCGTCCCACGGAATCGTCTCGATTTCGAACTTCAGGCCCGGCGCGTTCTTCTGCGCCCATTCGTTCATCGCAGCGACGCCCGCACCGCCATATGGCCCGGGCTCGCCCCAGACGCGAACCGTGCCGGTTTTCGTGCTTTGGGCGGATGCGTTGCTGGACGCAAACAGGCTGTTCGCGCCGATGCCGACGGCCGCCGCTCCGCCGAGAAAGCCACGCCGATCAAGCATCAGTCGAGATGTCGTTCTGTCCTTGCTGGTCATCGATTTCCTCCTAGGTTTTGACGCCGGTTACGTTTCCGCTCCGGATTTCTTCCATGAGTTGATGCAGATGTTCCTGCTGACGGCCCGATACGCCGTTCAGCGCACGCACGCGCGCCCTGATGGCGCCCGGGATATATGGCTTGCGTGCGAGCCCTTCGGCCGCAGCTTGCGCGGCGACCGCTTCAGCCACCGCCGGACAAAGCTCAGGATCGAGCGGTGTCGGCAGTACGTTCTCGGGACCGAGTTCAGCCGGCTTCACATGATCGGCAATCACGCGCGATGCCGCGAGACAGACCGTTTCCGTCACGCTCGCTGCACAAATGTCGACCGCACCGCGCATGATGCCGGGAAATGCGAGCACGTTGTTGCACTGGTTCGGTGCATCGAAACGGCCGCTGCCGGCAATCGCCGCACCCGCCGCGACCGCCACATGCGGCATGATCTCCGGTTCCGGATTGGCACAGGCAAAGACAATGGCAGACTTCGCCATTGACTGGACGTGCCGTGCGTAGATCAGCGGGCCGGTGCTGAGACCAACGAATGCATCCGCGCCCTTGAGAGCATCCGCCAGTGTGCCCTTGATCCGCTTCCGGTTGGTGATCGATGCGAGCGCCGTCATATGCGGCGATGGCTGCTGCTCGCTCTCGCAAAGAATGCCGTGCTTGTCGCACACGACGACATCGCCGGCGCCCCAAGCCAGGCAGAGCCGGGCCGCAGCGGTGCCCGCTGCCCCGGCGCCGTTCACGACGATGCGGATGTCTTCCTTCTTCTTGCCGACGACCTTGAGCGCGTTCATCAAACCCGCGACGATGACGGTCGCCGTTCCGTACTGGTCGTCATGGAAGACGGGCACCGACAAACGTCTGGTGAGTTCATCGACCGTTGCGAAGCAGTGCGGCGCCGCGATGTCGTCCAGGTTGAAGCCCGCGAACGATGGCTCCAGCGCCGCGATGTGATCGACGAGTTTCGCCGGATCGCGCACATCGAGGCAGATCGGCACCGCGTCGAGACCCGCGAGCAGCTTGAACATGATCGCCTTGCCTTCCATGACGGGAATGGCAGGAAGCGGGCCAGTGCGGCCAAAGCCCAACACCGCGGTGCCGTCAGTTACGACGGCGATGGTGTTCGCGCGATTGGTGAGGTGATCGACCTGGGTTGGATCGGCGACGATCTTCTTCACCAGTGTGCCGACGCCCGGCGTATAGAGCGTCGCGACATCGCGGAGCGAGCCAACGTGGACCTTGGGCACAATTTCAAGTTTGCCATGCCCGGAAAATACGTCGCGCACAGCAGAGACTGCGGCCTCCGGCGTCACCACCCAGCGCGCGTCGGGACCCGACATCAGGCAGCACTCCCGTCACGCCGGCGCTGCGCGTAGCGCTGCTGGCGAATCGTGGCGGTGATTTCGTGCGCCAGCATGCCCTCGCTTGCACACATGCGGCCCATGATCGGCGCGATCCGTTCGCTCGCCTCCGGTGTCAGGCGCTGATAGGTCACCGTCTTCAGGAATTTGCCGACCCACAGGCCGCCGGTGTAGCGCGCCGCGCGCCCGGTCGGCAGCGTGTGATTGGTGCCGACGCCCTTGTCGCCGTAAGCAACCGTGCTTTCCTCGCCGACGAAGAGGCTGCCGTAGTTCTTCAGGTTCTGAAGATAGTAGTCGTTGCGTTGCGTGAGAATTTCGAGGTGCTCCGGCGCGTACTGATCGCTGAGCGCGATCGCTGCCGCATCATCTTCGACGACGGCGACTTCGCCCCAGCGCTTCCATGCCGCGGATGCAATCGCCGCCGTCGGCAAGGTCAGAAGCTGACGCTCGACCTCGGCCATCACCTCGCGGCCAAGCTTGCGCGATGTGGTGACCAGCCACGCCGGGCTGTCCGGTCCGTGCTCGGCCTGGCCCAGTAGGTCGGTCGCAACCAGCGCGGGGTCCGCGGCCTCGTCGGCGATGACGAGAATTTCCGTCGGGCCTGCGGGAAGATCGATGCCTACCAGTCCGAACAGCTGACGCTTGGCCTCGGCCACATACGCATTGCCGGGGCCCGTGATCATATCGACCGGACGCATGCCGACGCGGCCGAAGGCCATCGATGCGAGCGCCTGCACGCCGCCGATCGAATAGATTTCGTCGGCGCCGGACTCGGCGAGCGCGTAGAGCGTCGGCGGGAAAATGCCCTGCCCTTCGCGCGGCGGCGCGGCACCGATCACATGATTGACGCCCGCAACCTTGGCCGTGGCGACGCTCATGATCGCCGCCGAGATCAGCGGATACTTGCCGCCGGGGATGTAACAACCAACCACGTCGACCGGAATGATCTTCTGGCCAAGCGTGATGCCCTTGCCGAACTGCGCCTCGAACTCGGACATCGAGTCGCGCTGACGCCTGGCGAAATCGGTGACCTGCGCCTTGCAGAACGCGAAGTCGTCCTTGAACACCGGGCTCATCGCCTTGCGCGCGGCATGAATCTCGTCGTTGGATACGCGAAACCCGGGCGACTGCCAGCCATCGAGGTCACGGGCGTAACGGCGGACAGCATCGTCACCGCCCTGCTCGATATCCGCGAGCATGTTGCGAACGCGATCGACGAGGTCGCGATTCTCTTGCCGGGACTGCTGCTCCGCACGTTTCAAGTATTCGACCATCGACCCTTGCCTCAACCGATCCATTCACTGGAATGTAACCGGTTACATTTGTAATCCTCCCCAACGACCCTTGTCAACACGCGGCCTTTGTCCTCTCTTGCGCGAATGAAAGACGCACCAAAATCCGTGACGATCCGCTGGCTTGCGCAGCAGGCCGGCGTCTCCGTCGCGACCGTCAGCCGCACGCTGCGCCATCCCGACACTGTTGCACCGCAAACGCGCGAGAAAATCCTCAAGCTCGTCAATCGGCATCAGTTCGTGCCGGACGGACGCGCGGCAACGTTCTCCTCCAAACGCACCGGCGTCGTCGGCCTGATCGTTCCGACGATCTCCAACTCGATCTATGCGGAGTTCACCGAGGCCATTCAAAGCCGGTTGCAGGCGGCAGACCTCAGCCTTCTGATCGCAAACGCGAATTATTCGGCAGGCACCGAACGCGACATCATCCGCAAGTTGATTGAAAGCCGCGTCGAAGGCGTGATCCTGACCGGTTACAAGCGTGACGCAGCTTTGTACGATCTGCTGCGTCACTACCGCATTCCGTTCGTCGTCACGTGGTCGACGAGCCCCAAGGCATCTGTCCCCGCAATCTCGTTCGACAATCGCGCCGCGGCGGCTGAAGCGACGGAAATGCTGATCAAGCTCGGACATCAGCGGATCGGATTGATCTGCGGCATTGCCAGCATCAACGATCGCGCCGCGCAACGGCTCGAGGCGTATCGCTCGGTGCTCGCCCGCTACAAGATTCCTTTCGATCCCGAGATCGTCTCGGAGCAGCCTTTCGAGATCGAGGTGTCCTCCGAGGCGGCAAGCCGCCTCATCACCATGAAAAATCCGCCGACCGCGCTGTTCTGTGCGAACGACATTCAGGCGCTCGGCGCCCTGTTCGCTTGCCAGCGGCTGAAAATCCGCGTGCCGAACGACATCTCCATCATTGGATTTGACGATCTTCCGATCGTGCGGGTGGTCAGCCCTCCCCTGTCGAGCGTGCATGTCCCCGCCAAGCGCATGGGTCACGCGGCGGCGGACGCGATGATCGACGCGGCGCGCAAGAACATCCCGGTCAAGAGCCAGATCGTCGGTACCGAGCTGATCATGCGCGGCAGCACGATGCCGATCGCACCGCCACGATCGCGATCGAAGTCATGATCGCGTGACCAATCGGCTCAAATGGCGCGAACAACAATCAGGCTGACGATCACCAGGGCAACCAGCGACGCTCCCACGGCCGCGGTGACCCTGCCGCCGATGCGTGCAATCAGTGCCAGGTCGACGGCAAGACCAAGCGCCGCCATCGAGACGATGGTCAGGAAACCGGCGATCTTTGCAATGGGCAGAATGACGCTGTCCGGAATCAGCCCGAACGATCGCAACGCCGCGAGCAGCAGAAATCCGGGAATGAACCAGGGCACCCATGTCAGAAAGCCCTGCTTCACGGGGCTTTCTCCCTCGTTCCTGAATCGGCGTGCGAAGATGGAAAGCCCGATCACGACCGGGCCCAGCATCAGTACGCGCAAGAGCTTGACCACCGTGCCGATCTGCGTGCTGACGATGCCGATCGGCACGGTCGCTGCCAGGACTTGCGGCACGGCATAAACCGTAAGCCCGGCCAGAACGCCGTACTGCCACGCGGACAGATCGAACAGCGGCATCAGAAGCGGCAGGCCGAGAACCGCCAGCACTCCGAGAATCGCGGTGAAGGAGATCGACGCGCCCACGTCGTCACTGCTTGCGCCGATGACCGGAGCCACCGCGACGATAGCCGAATTCCCGCAAATCGAATTGCCGCAGGCAATCAGCAGCGACAGCTTGTTCGACAACCCGAGCAGCCGGCTGATGCCGTAACTGAAAGCGAGCGAGCCTGCGACGATAGTGACGACAATGCCGAGCAGTAACGGGCCCGACGCGGCGATAGCGCCAAAGCTGAGTGAAGCGCCAAGCAGCATCACTGCAACTTCCAGCAGTTGCTTCGCGCTGAATGCAATCCCGGCCTGCCACCGCACACCCGGCGACCAGAAGGTGCGGATGCTCATCCCGATCAGGATCGCGATGACGAGCGCATCGACATAAGGGTGCCCGAACCGGCCGACCTCGATGGCATGAAGGCTGAGCGCAACGGCGGTGATGACGAGACACAGTGCGAGCCCCGGTGCGCTGAGGCGGGCCCCCTCCAGCAAAGCCTTCAGCGCCCGCGCCGCTGAAATCATGACTTGCTGAAGCACGCATTGTTCTCCACGGTGGAGAACAAATTCTGCATCAGGCCGGAGAAAACAGCCAATATCATTTTCGTAACGGCCGATAGAGAGAAGTTATGTCCCTGAACCTCCACCTCCTGCGGCTGTTCGCGGCTGTCGTCCGCTCCGGCAGCTTCTCGAAAGCGGCGGATATGCTTCGCATCAGCCAGCCTGCGATCTCGAAGGGCGTTCGCGACTTCGAACTACAGCTCGGCTGCCGGTTGCTCGACCGATCGCCTCGGGGCGTCAAACCCACGCGCGAGGGTGTAGCTCTGATGCGCCATGCGGATGTGCTGTTCGCAGCCGAGCGTTCGGCCGAAGAAGAACTTCGTGCGCTCAGGAGTCTCGACAGCGGTTCGCTGCGGATCGGCGCCAGTACGACGATTGCGACCTATCTGCTTCCGGATTTCCTCGGCGCATTTCACAAAGCGCACCCGGGCATCGACCTTCACCTCGTCAGCGCCAACACGCGCGACATTGCGCAACTCATGCTTCAGCACGAGATCGAGATCGCGCTGGTCGAAGGTCCCGTGGATGACGACAATCTCGACTCGGAAGCGTGGCTGACTGACGTGATGGAGCTCATCGTCAGCCCGCAGCATCCGTTCGCATCCGCCAGAGAGCCGATCGATCCAAAGCGTCTGTCGGAAGAAAATCTCATCGTTCGCGAACCCGGCTCCGGTTCGCGCGAGGTGGTGATGCAGACTCTTGCAGCACATGGCATCGAGCCGGCACGCATGCTTGATATCGGCAGCACCGAAGCCATCAAGGAGCTTGTGGCGGCGGGTCTCGGCGTCTCGATCGTCTCGCGCGCGGTGCTGAAAGATCAGCTAACGCTGAATCGCCTGAAGATCGTTCCGATCCGCGGCGTTCACATCGAGCGCACATTGTGGAAGCTGAAGACGCCCGGACGGATCGAAATTCCCGCGGCTGCGGCATTTGAAAGTCTGATTGCGACTGCTGCGCAGCCCAAGAAACGCCTGGCAGCGGTGTGAACGGTCAGCCTTGATACAGAGCGCGAGCGGTCACCAGCGCCAGCACAAGCAGCCAGAACAATCCCATCCCGACGCGCGCCAAAACAACACCCCGTTGCGAGGGAGCGGCGGCCTTTTCACCGAACGGATTGAACAATTCGTCGTGGGACATGCGATCTCTGGGCGATCCAAGATACCCAAAGATGTGCGTCGAAAGTCCTGGTGCGGCAATGGTTTGCCATTTCCATCTTCAGGCCCGCCGGGGGATTTCCGCCCCCGAAAGCCGCATCAAACAGACGGTTTCCTCTCACGGAGCCCCGACCGGCGGGAACAGCGTTATCTGGAAGCGGAAAAGCCGGTCGGCATCAGCAGCTGATTGGACAGCGTCTGCACGATCGGGCCGCTCTTCTCAGTCTCCGCACGCTTGGCGATCCATTCCGGATCGGTCATGAACGCGGTCCACTTCTGCTCGCGTTCGGCTAGCGACTCCCACGCAAGCATGTAGGTGAGATCGTGATTGGATTCGCCGACGAGCGTCGTCCAGAATCCGACCTGCCGGATGCCGTGTTTCTCCCACAAGGACAGCGTCACGGTCTGAAAACGATCGAGGAGCGCGGGCAGCCGCATCGGTACGCAGCG
>JBEIPX010000559.1:0-1946 GCA_040376815.1 Bradyrhizobiaceae bacterium | reverse complement strand
TGGACGATCGCGGCGCTCGATTTCGCCGGCGTGCCGACCGGTATCGACGTTCGTCTTGTCGTCGAGACTGGATTGGCGCCGGTGATCAACACCGGCATCGCGCATCGCGAACCGGGCATCGGACAAGTCGGCGCCGGTATCGTGCGTGCGCCAATGGCCTGCTTCCAGCAAGCCGTCGTTGCCATTGCGGAAGAGTTGGGGGTGTCATGAGTGGTTTCGTTCTGAATGACGTCCGCAAGGGCTTCTATCTGGATTCGGTAGCGCTGATGCGCCTGTCGCGCGAGATCACTTCCGCGCCGGGGGTCATCGAAGCGGCGCTGATGATGGGCACGCCATCCAATCAGGCGATCATGAAGAACGCCGGGCTGCTCGACGGCAACGTCGTGGCGCAGGGCAACGATCTCATTCTCGCCATCCGGGCGGAGGACGAGCAGGCTGCGCGCACAGCGCTCGGTGACGCGATGAAGGCGCTGGACAAGCCGAAGAAGCAGGGCGCGGAGGCCGCCGCATGGCAGCCGCGCAGCATCGCGGCGGCGGTGAAGGCCGAGCCTGATTCGAACCTGGCGCTGATTTCCGTGCCCGGCGAATTTGCGGCGGCCGAAGCGCGCAAGGCGCTCAACCGCGGGCTTCACGTGCTCATGTTCAGCGACAACGTATCGATCGCCGACGAACTATCACTGAAGCAGCACGCACGCGAGCTGGGGCTGCTGATGATGGGCCCCGACTGCGGCACGGCCGTGATCGGCGGCGCGCCGCTTGCGTTCGCCAACAAACTCAACCGCGGCAAGATCGGAATCATCGGCGCGTCGGGTACCGGCACGCAAGAGGTATCGTCCCTGATTTCCGAAGCGGGCGAGGGCATTTCCCACGCCATCGGCGTCGGCGGTCGCGATCTCAAGAAGGAGATCGGCGGCATCACCACGCTCATGGCGATGGATGCGCTCGATGCCGATCCCGGCACAAGCCATGTGGTGCTGATTTCGAAGCCGCCGCATCCGGATGTCGCGAAGGCCGTCATTGCGCGGATCGCAAAAAGCCCGAAGAGTTATACCGTCTGCTTCATCGGCGCGGCCTCCGCCGATCTGCCGGCCAACGCACGTTTCGCACCGACGCTCAAGGAAGCGGCCGAGAAGGCGCTGGGTGGCAAGAGCATCGGTGGCGGTTTCAACGCGGCGGCTGCGGCCTCGCGGCTGCCGCGCCGCAAGGGTGCGGCTCGCATCGAAGGCTTGTTCGCGGGCGGTACCTTGTGCGCCGAAGCGCAGGTGATCCTCGGTGCCGGCGGTCGCAAGGTCGCGTCAAACGCTCCGATTCCCGGCGTTCCGGCGCTCGACGACAAGGCGAGTGCGGGCTGCGACCGGATCATCGATCTCGGCGCCGACGAATACACGCAGGGCCGGCCGCATCCGATGATCGATCCGTCGGTGCGCGACGACGCGCTGCGGGCGGCGCTGGTCAATCCGGAGATCGCAGTCGTTCTGCTCGACCTCGTCATCGGATACGGCGCCCATGCCGATCCGGCAGGTTATCTCGCGCACGTCGTCGCTGAATGCTCCGGCAACGGGCCGCTGCTGATTGCATCGGTGACCGGTACCGAGCTCGATCGACAGGTGCGCTCCGCGCAGATTCGTAAGTTGGAGGCCGCCGGCATCGTCGTCGCGCCGTCGAACGCGCAAGCCTGCGAACTGGCGCTTGCCGCCGTCCTCCCGGATTCGAAGGTGCGCTATGCGAACGCTTAATGATGTGCCGCGCCGTCTCGTCATCGCGATCGGCGGCAATGCCGTCCATCCGGAGGACATCAGCGGAACCTCCGACGAGCAGAAGGATATCGCGCGGCAGACTGCCGAGGCGCTGCTGCCCATCGCCGAGCTCGACAACGAATTGGTGATCACGCACGGCAACGGTCCCGTCGTCGGCAAGATCATGATGCGGCAGATGCTGACGATGGA
>JBEIPX010000483.1:0-2619 GCA_040376815.1 Bradyrhizobiaceae bacterium | reverse complement strand
GACTTCTCTCCCCGCGAAATCGTTTCCGAACTCGACCGCTTCATCGTCGGCCAGGCCGACGCCAAGCGCGCGGTCGCCATTGCGCTGCGTAACCGCTGGCGGCGGCTACAGCTGACCGGCCCGCTCCGCGAAGAGGTCTTGCCGAAGAACATTCTGATGATCGGCCCGACCGGCGTCGGCAAGACCGAGATCGCGCGGCGGCTGGCTCGGCTCGCCGGTGCCCCGTTCCTGAAAGTCGAAGCCACCAAGTTCACCGAGGTCGGTTATGTCGGTCGCGACGTCGAACAGATCATCCGCGACCTGATCGAGGTCGCGATCCTGCAGACGCGCGAACGCAAGCGCAAGGATGTACAGGCGCGCGCGCAGCTCGCCGCGGAAGAGCGCGTGCTCGACGCGCTTGTGGGCGCAAACGCCAGCGCCACGACACGGGATTCGTTCCGTCGAAAGTTGCGCGCTGGCGAACTCAACGACAAGGAGATCGAGGTCGAGACGCAGTCATCCGGCGGCGGACCGATGTTCGAGATTCCCGGCATGCCCGGCGCACAGGTCGGCGCGATCTCGATCGGCGACATTTTCGGCAAGCTCGGCGGCAAGACGAAGACACGCCGCCTGACGGTTGCCGACTCGCACGAGATTCTCATCAACGAGGAATCTGACAAGCTGCTCGACACCGAACAGGTGACGCAGGAGGCGATTCACGCGGCCGAGAACAACGGCATCGTCTTCCTCGACGAGATCGACAAGATCTGCGTGCGCGAAGGCCGGCTCGGTGGCGACGTGTCACGCGAGGGCGTTCAGCGCGACCTGTTGCCGCTGATCGAGGGCACCACCGTCACCACCAAGCATGGATCGGTGAAGACCGACCATATCCTCTTCATTGCCTCCGGCGCGTTCCACATCTCGAAGCCCGCGGATTTGCTGCCCGAATTGCAGGGCCGCCTGCCGATCCGCGTCGAGCTTCGGGCGCTGACCCGCGACGACTTTCGCCGCATTCTCACCGAACCGGAAGCGTCGCTGATCAAGCAGTATGTCGCGCTGATGCAGACCGAAGGCGTAACGCTCGACATCACCGACGATGCGATCGACGCGCTTGCCGACGTTGCCGTCGGGGTGAACTCGTCGATCGAAAATATCGGTGCGCGGCGGTTGCAGACCGTGATGGAACGGGTGCTGGACGAGATTTCATTCGTCGCGCCGGACCGCAACGGCGAAACCATCCGCATCGATGCCGACTATGTGAAGAAGCATGTCGGCGATCTGGCGAAGAACGCAGACCTCAGCCGGTTCATTCTCTGATCGCGCGAAAACCCGCGCTCAGTTCTCCAGACACTCGCGCGCCGAGCGCTCGAGCGCGTCGGGCAAGCCCTTCAGCGAGAACGTCAGTTCGGATAGAGCCTTTGCCGATCCGGGACCTTTGAGACGGGCCTCGTCCGCCGAGCGCATCGCGGTGACGACGCTTTCATCGTCGCCGTTCTTGGTCCAGGCGGCATCGCTTCGCGCCATCATCGGGAAATCCGCCGCCTTCACCCGCAGCGTCAGGGCCGCGTTGTCGCGGAAGCCAAGCTGCGCAAACGAGAGTTCGTTTCTGATCTTCCGCCCCGGACGGTTCGAAATCATCATCACCGGGCCATTCCAGCCGCGGCCCACGTTCGCGGGGGCGATGCCGTAACATTCCCGCGCACCGTCGCGCAGCACGGTGAACACTTTCCAGTCGCCGTACTGTCCAAGCTGGGTCGGCGACGCACTCAGCGATGCCAGCGGAATGCGCCCGCCCGGCGCGCCCTGATTGATCGCCGGCGGCTTCGACGCGCGCTGCACGCTTTCAAGAGCCGCGATGCGCGTATCCGCCTCGACACGGAACTTGCTGGACGGAAACGTACTCTTGAATCGTCGCAGCTCTTCGATGCTTTCGCTGCCTCTGACGAAGTTCCAGGCGACCTCGTCGTTCGATAGACCGGGTGCCGGTGCTGGCTGCGGACTTGGCGCCGCCATCTTGGGATCGCCGGCTGCCAGTGTCACGTCGGAGATCAGCGACGCGTGCACCCATGGCACCTGGGTGCCGCCACTCGACTTCTCGACGTCGGCAGTGACACGCCGCATGACGAACGCGATGTCTAGGCCCGGGGTGCGAATATGCTTGAGAAGCGCCGTCGTGAACGGCGAGTTACGCCCCTGCCCGTCCAGCGCCACTTTATTGGGCGCCGTCGAGAACGCGATCATGGTGCCGCGGCCCGCTTCGATCGCATTGAGGCCCGAACCGACATTGGCAGCGCGCGTCGCCGGAAGATTGCGTGCGAACGTGCGGGTCAGCGGATTGTCGCGGCAGGCGTCCAGAAACACGAGGTTCACCCGGTTCGGATCTGACTCCATGATGGAGACGATCTGGTCGATGTCGACGGTTTCGACCGGAAGATCAGCCGCGCCTTCGAGCTTCGCATCGATCGGCATCGCGTAGTTCTTGCCGGCGACCTGCATGCCGTGGCCAGCATAGAAGAACGCGGCGACCTTGGCAGTGCGCACCGCGCGCGCGAAATCACGGACCTTCTGATCGAATTCGACCTTGCTGGTGTTGGTGCCGATGACGACGGTGAAGCCCAGCTCGCGCAGCACAGCGGCCAT
>JBEIPX010000577.1:0-1669 GCA_040376815.1 Bradyrhizobiaceae bacterium | reverse complement strand
TCTGTCGAAGGCCGAGAACGCGACGTCGATCCCGACACCCGTGATTGTTGCGTCGATCGCCACCAAACCGCTGGCTCCTCGCGCGGCGGCAACGACCACCGCTCAGGGTCGTCGGGTTGCTCTGATCATCGGCAACTCCGCGTACAAGAACGTGTCGGCGCTTGCCAATCCGCAAAAGGATGCGGCGGTCATCGCGGCGTCGCTTCGCAATATCGGTTTCGAGACGGTGACACTGACGGCCGATGCCTCGCGCGAGAAACTGATCGAAACGCTGCGCGCGTTCGCCGAGGAGGCCGAGAAAGCCGATTGGGCGATGGTTTACTATGCCGGTCACGGCATCGAGGTGAATGGCGTCAATTATTTGATCCCGGTCGATGCCGCTCTCAAAGTAGACCGGGACGTGCAGTTTGAAACCGTGCCGCTCGATCAGGTGATGGCCTCCGTCGAAGGTGCGAAGAAGCTCCGCATCGTGATGCTGGACGCCTGCCGCGACAATCCGTTCACGCCGGCGATGCGGCGTACCGCTGCACCTGCCGCTGTTGCGGCGGCGCCGACCGCGGGCGGTGTCATCGCGACCCGTTCGGTTGGCAGAGGGCTCGGTGAAGTCAAGGTGTCCGGCGCGTCGCTTGTTGTTTACGCGGCGAAGCACGGCCAGACCGCGCTGGACGGTGAGGGCGAGAACTCGCCGTTTGCCGTCGCACTTGTGCAGCGCCTCGCCACGCCCGGCGTCGAGATCAACAAGATCTTCCGCCTCGTGCGCGACGATGTGATGGAAGCGACGGCTGGACGGCAGGAGCCTTTCACCTACGGCTCACTCCCGGGCCGGGAAGATTTCTTCTTCGTGGCTTCCAAGTAAGCCGTGCTGTAGCATGACCGCGTCGCCAGCGGGAAAGTTGGAGAGCTTGTAGTGCTTGGATTGAGAATTGGGTTGGGCAGGTGCGCCCTGACGGCATCATTGATCGCATGGGTGGCGATCATCGTCGGCGTTTCGCCCGCATCCGCGCAGAATAAGGACGCCAAGGGCTGCATGGCCGGCCCGGCCAAGAGCAACAGCGATTTCGAAGATCGTGTCGCAGCTTGCACGGTCAACATCGATCGAGGGCTGCCCGCGGGCAAACTGATCGTCGCATTGTTCAACCGCGCCCAAAATCATTTCGCCCTGAAGAAGTGCGACGAGGGAATCGCCGATCTCAACCGCGCCAGAGAGAGTTCGCCGCAACGCAAGGGTCCGGACTATTACAACGTTCTGATCTGGACCTCGTTCTACTGGCAACACTGTCGCGGCGATTTCGATCGCGCCATTGCTGTGCTGGATGAAGCCGCTCAGATTCTGCCGCGCGATCCCGCCGTGTACAACCAGCGTTCGAACGTTCGGCGCGACAAGGGCGATTTTTCCGGCGCGATGGCTGACTTGAATCGTTCGATCTCTCTCATCAACAACGACCCTTACCGCGCCTCGGCTTACAACAATCGCGCGCTGCTGTGGAAGCATATGGGCGATTACGACCGCGCCGTCGCTGATTTCGCCATCGCCATCAAGCTGCAGCCGAAGCGATCGAAGTACTACGCCAATCGCGGCGAGGCTTACCGTCTGCAGGGGCAACTCGACCGCGCGCTACAGGATCAGAATCGCTCGATCGAGATGTTCGGCGACGAACCTGGTATTGCG
>JBEIPX010000160.1:0-6888 GCA_040376815.1 Bradyrhizobiaceae bacterium | reverse complement strand
TCTAAACCATCGCGATGCGGTTAGCCGGCCGGACGCAACTGGAGGCCGGCGATACCGGCCGACACATTGAGACCGGTCTGGCCCTGGATGCTGACCGGCTGGAGCGCGAACGAGTTCGCCGAACCGCCGACAAGCACGTTGGCGCCACCGCCGACGCCGATGGTCGCCGAGCCCTGCACGCCGCCGTAGTCACCGGCGAGGTCGCCGCGGCCGAACTGGCGGGTCGGCGCGAACACGGTCCAGGCGAGAACGGTCTGCTCGGTCACGCCGAGGTCGATGCCGAAGCGGTTGATCTGCGCGACATAGCGCTCGGCGCGGCGGCCGGGTGCGCGATAGACGCATTCAAAAGTGTTGCTCGAACCGAGCACGAAACCGACCGAACGGCCCGCCTGGCACTGCAGGGTGCCGACCTGCACGCCCGACTCCGGCGGCGTCACGACGACGCGGGTACGATCGCGTGCATCGGCAGTGGTTGCGATCGCGGTCAGGGTGGCGGCAAACAAGCCGAGCGTAACGATAGAGCGGCGCATCAGGGTCTTCTCCGGACTTATGACAACAAAGGTGCGGCGACGGCATAACAATGATGGCGTTCGATGACGATCTTGTAATGCCGGCACGTAAACGGAACATCACGCCGCGTTGATTACGCGGTGCGACATCCGAACTCGCCCGAGGGGCGATGGTTCCGTTTCGCGCTCTCTTTGGGGCTTATTTAAGGTTGCCGCAGAAGCGCTGGATCCGCGCGCACGCGTCCTCGAGATCGGACGTCTTGGTGGCATAAGAGATACGGAACGCCGGGCCGAGCCCGAAAGCCGATCCCTGCACCACCGCGACGCCTTCGGTCTCGAGAAGCTCGGTGACGAAGTCCTCGTCGGTCATGAGCTTCTTGCCGCTCGGCGCGGTCTTGCCCATCGTGCCTGCGCACGACGGATAGACATAGAACGCGCCTTCCGGACGCGGGCATTCGATGCCCTTGGCCTGGTTGAGCATCGACACGACGAGGTCGCGGCGTTCCTTGAACACCTTGTTGTTCGCCGGGATGAAATCCTGCGGACCGTTCAGCGCCTCGACCGCTGCCCACTGCGCAATCGACGACGGGTTCGACGTCGACTGCGACTGGATCGTCGCCATCGCCTTGATGAGTTCGGCCGGACCGCCGGCATAGCCGATGCGCCAGCCGGTCATGCAATAGGCTTTCGACACGCCGTTCACCGTCAGCGTACGGTCATACAATTTCGGCTCGATCTGCGCAGGCGTGACGAACTCGAAGTCGTCGTAGACGAGGTGTTCGTACATGTCGTCTGTCATGATCCAGACATGCGGATGCTTGACCAGCACGTCGGTGATCGCCTTCAGTTCGGTGCGCGTGTAGGCGGCGCCGGTCGGGTTCGACGGCGAGCAGAGGATGATCCACTTCGTCTTCGGCGTGATCGCTTTTTCCAGATCGGCCGGTTGCAACTTGAAGCCGGACGAGGCCGGGCAGACGACCGGAACCGGCTCGCCACCGGCGAGCGCGACCATCTCCGGATAGCTGACCCAGTACGGCGCCGGGATGATCACCTCGTCGCCGGGGTTAATCGTCGCCATCAGCGCGTTGTAGAGCACCTGCTTGCCGCCGGTGCCAACCGTGATCTGGTTCGGCTTGTAGGTCAGGCCGTTCTCGCGCTGAAACTTGGCGATGATCGCCTCCTTCAGCTCCGGAATGCCGTCGACGGCGGTGTACTTGGTCTTGCCGGCCTCGATCGCATGAATCGCGGCGAGCTTGATGTTGGCAGGCGTGTCGAAATCCGGCTCGCCGGCGCCGAGGCCGATGACGTTGCGTCCCGCCGCTTTCAGCGCGCGCGCTTTGTCCGTGACCGCAATCGTTGCGGACGGCTTCACGCGGGCGAGCGAAGAGGACAGAAACGTCATCATGGTCTCCTGATTGAGGATGTGAGCGCCAGGACACGGAGAATCCGGCACCGGGCGGGTGCACACTAAAGTCCATGCCGCCGCATCGCAAGACGGTTCCCGCATGGCTGTCCGGACCTTTGAAAACATGCATTTTCAAAGCTTTCCGGAAATGCCAAACAAGGCGAAGCAAAAGACATATTTGGAAAGCGAAGTGCCGTTGGTACAAGCCCTTAACGACCCCGACAGGCTTGCTGAACTTTCCGCGACCGGCTTGCTCGATTCCGAGCCGGACGAATCCTTCGACCGGCTGACGCGGATGGTGATCAGGCTGCTGGGCGTGCCGGTGGCACTGATCTCACTGGTCGACAACAGGCGGCAGTTCTTCAAGAGCCATCACGGCCTTCCCTCACCGGTCGCGGAAGAACGGCAGACCCCGCTGACCCACTCCTTCTGTCAGGTCGTTGTCAACGAAGGCGCACCGCTCGTCGTCAACGATGCACCGAACGATCCGCGTGTTTGCGACAATCTCGCGATCCCGGATCTCGGGGTCGCCGCCTATCTCGGCATTCCGCTGATCACGAAATCAGGCCATGTGCTGGGATCGCTGTGCGCCATTGACACCAAGCCACGGCAGTGGACCGACGACGACATACGATTGATGGCCGACATTGCCGCCATCGTCATGAGCGAAATCACGCTCGTCGAGGAAATTGCCCGGCGCCGCAAGGCCGAGAGCGCGCAGGAACTCCTGATCGGGGAATTGCATCATCGGGTGAAAAATACGCTGAGCAACGTACAGGCGCTGATCCGGCTCAGTTTGAATTCGTCGCAGTCCTTGCTGCAGTTCCGCGACAGCATCGGCGAGCGGATCGCGTCGCTCGCCAAGACGCACACGCTGCTGATGGGACAGAAGTGGCACAGCGTCGGGTTTCTTGACCTGCTGCGCGGCGAGCTCGACGCCTATCAGCAGGCCGGACGTATCACGTTTGACGGCCCGGACTTCGATATAAGTTCGGATGCAGCCACATCGGTCGGTATGATCATTCACGAACTGACCACCAACGCCAGCAAGCACGGCGCGCTGTCCTCACCCGCCGGACGGCTCAACCTGCACTGGACGATCGAAACGATCCCCGAAAATTCGGGCAACCGCATCCGGATGGACTGGAACGAAAGCGGCGGCCCGCCGGTGGCGCAGCAAGAGCGGAACAGCGGGTTCGGCTCGAAGCTGATCGACCGTCTGGTGGCAGGTCAGTTCGAAGGAACATCGTCTTTCGATTTTGGCCGCGATGGCCTGGTGTTCCATGCCGTGTTCGTGATTCCGCAAGCTACCGGGTTGCCGTCCGTTCAACCGTAAACGATGCGTTAAAGGCCGCTGCGCTATTTTTTAGTGACAGAGTACATGCATCGAACGGACGAAAGCGGCCTGCGTGGAAACAATCTGGCGACAGGTGAGATCGGGCGGCTGGGTCACCGCCGAGCGAATGCGCGCTTACAGCATCATCCTGATTGCGGTCGTGACGATCACCGCCGGCGTCGGCTTCACGCTGATGGATTCGTGGGTCGCCGACGACGGCAAGCCCATCGGCACCGATTTCGCAAACACCTACGCCGCCGGCGTACTCGCGAACGAAGGCCTGGCCGCGAGCGCCTACAATCCGGTCGTGCAGCATTCCATCGAAAAAGCGATCTTCGATCGCGACGACGTTCCGCTGTTCACCTGGAATTATCCGCCCTACTTCTTCGCCGTCGCGGCGCTCGTCGCACTCCTCCCTTACGGCTGGGCGCTGCTGCTCTGGGTTGGCCTCAGTCTGTCGGCATATCTGGCAACAATCCGGGCGATCCTGCCGCGACCGGAAACATGGCTCTTCGCGCTCGCCTTCCCCGCAAGCTTCGTCAACATCGGCCACGGCCAGAACGGATTTCTGACCGCAGCGCTGATGGGCGGCGCCTTGCACGTGCTGCCGCGCCGGCCCTGGCTCGCCGGTGTCCTGATCGGCGGCCTCATCTACAAGCCGCAGTTCGGCCTGCTGATCCCGCTCTGCCTGCTGGCGGATCGCCGCTGGACAACGATCATGGCGGCGGCGCTCAGCGTCGGCGTGCTGACCGCGCTCTCGGTTGCGATCCTCGGCGTCGATGTCTGGAAGGCGTTCCTTGCATCGACCGACGTCACCCAGAGGCTTGTTTTCGAATCCGGCACGACCGGCTGGGAGAAATTCCAGTCGGTCTTTTCCGCCGTTCGCGCCTGGCAGGGATCGCTGTTCGCGGCGTATGGCGTGCAGACTATGCTCGCGCTCGTGCTCGCCGTCACCCTGGCGTGGCTGTGGACCAGCAACGCATCTCACGATCTGAAGGCATCGGCGCTGGCGACGGCGAGCCTGCTCGCGACGCCCTATGCGCTCGACTACGACATGGTGGTGCTTGCGGTATCGATCGCATTCTTCGTGCGGCACGGACTGGCGCATGGCTTCCGCGATTATGAGATCAGCGTCCTCGCGTTGGCGTGGGTCGTGCCGCTGTTCGCACGCACGCTCGGCGGACTGACGACCATTCCGTTCGGCCTGATCGTGATGCTGCTTCTGTTTGCGGTGACGATCCATCGCGCCGCCGCCGACACCGGCCTGAGATTCATACTGCGGCGCAGCGTCGCGCAAGCGTGATCGTTCGTTAACGCATCAAGGCGCGTCAACTGTCCTGTTTCGGCGCATCCCTGCGACGCTTTTCAACTATTTCCAGCGCGCGGGTCTTGCGGCGCAGACATCGCGGCATCATTCTCTGATGGCTTCATGGGGAAGACGGAAGCGCGTCGCCAGCGCGTCCGGAAACAGGCGAGCGTCAGGCGATCCGGCCGATGTACAAGCTCTATTCGATGCAGCGCTCCGGCAACAGCTACAAGGTTCGCCTTGCGCTGGCGCTGTTGAATGCGCCGTACTCGGCGATCGAGATCGACATCCTGCGCGGCGAAAGCCGCACGCCGGATTTTCTCGCGAAGAATCCGAGCGGCCAGGTGCCGCTGCTCGAGATCGAGGACGGCCGCTATCTGGCCGAGTCGAACGCGATCCTCTGGTACGTGGCAGGCGGCACGCCGCTCGCGCCCGAGAGCCGGATGGATCGCGCCGAGGCGCTGCAATGGATGTTCTTCGAACAGCATGCGCTCGAGCCCAATATCGGCGCGGCGTATTTCTGGCTCTCGCTGGTCAAGGGCGGCCGCGAGCTGCACGCCTATTCGCTGGAGGACTGGATGGAGCGCGGCTACGCGGCGCTCCAGGTGATGGACAACCACCTGCAGACCCGCAGCTACTTCGCCGCCGGCCAGATCACCGTCGCCGACATCGCGCTCTACGGCTACACGCACGTCGCGCACCTGTGCGACTACGACCTGTCGGGCTTCCCGAATGTGCGCGCATGGCTGGCGCGGGTCGAGGCATCCCCCGGCTTTGTCAGCATGGACTGGAAGCCGGAGCTCGTGGAGCCGGTTTGAGATTCGCAAGGTGAACCCGGCGACGGGAGGCGAATGCTAGAATCGGACCGCGGCCGGCCGGGGAAACCCGCAAATCACGGGAGCTTCCTTTCACATTGCCGTGTTTCCGCCCTTTTTCGGGCAGCCGCCGCCGCAATCCGGACAGCCATTTTTGCGATTCAGGAGCGGCAGGTGATTCGCCTGCATTAACAAAAGGTTTCGACCATGTCCCGGTCGCATGCCCTCGCTGCGGGTTTTGGCAGCCGAGCGGTCAGTACCTTCCGTCTCCGCAGCGCCGTCGCGGCATCGCTCGCGATCGGCTCGCTGTCGCTGTGCTTGATCGTCGCCGTCACGATCCTGTCGATCAAAGTGGTCGCGGCGATGCCGCTGCCTGTTTGAGCGCAGCCGTTTACCACCCATATCTACCGTTCTGCGCTACGATTTCTTGCCGCGACAACTGGCAGGTCTGAGAGGCTGCGATGAAGACACCCGTGATCCTCGTGACTGCGTCGCTGGCGGTCGCCACCGTACTCGCCGCAACGTTCCTGATCGTCACCGGCACGCGCGGCGACAGCGCGACGTTCAATTCCTCCGCAGGCAAACTCGACGTCGAAACGGTGGCGACCGGCCTCGCCTACCCGTGGGGCCTCGCGTTTCTGCCCGGCGGACGCATGATCGTCACCGAGAAGCCCGGCCGCATCCGCATCGTCAGCCGCGAAGGGCAGCTGTCGCCGCCGCTCACCGGCGTGCCGGAGGTCTGGTACGCGGGACAGGGCGGCTTGCTCGATATCGCTGTCGACAAGGCCTACGCGCAGAACAACACGATCTACATCTGCTACGCCGAGCGCGCCTCCGGCGGCGGCCGTACCACGGTTGCCCGCGGCAAGCTGACGGACAGCGGCAGCCCGCCGAAGCTCACCGACGTGCGCGTGATCTTCCGCCAGGAAGGGCCGCTCTCGTCCGGCAATCATTACGGCTGCCGCATCGCGCAGGCGCCGGACAGTAATCTCTTCGTCTCGCTCGGCGATCACTATTCCGCCCGCGACCACGCGCAGACGCTCAACAACCACATCGGCAAGGTGGTTCGGATCACGCCCGAGGGCGGCGCGCCCAAGGACAATCCTTTCGTTGGCCGCGACGATGCTAAGCCGGAAGTGTGGAGCTACGGCCACCGCAATTCGCAGAGCCTCGCCTTCAATCCGGCCACCGGCGATCTGTGGGAGATCGAGCACGGCCCGCGCGGCGGCGACGAGATCAACGTCATCGGCAAAGGTAAGAACTACGGCTGGCCGGTGATCGGCTACGGCATCGATTACTCCGGCGCCAGGATTCATGCCTCGACCAGCAAGGACGGCATGGAACAGCCGGTGAAGTACTGGGTGCCCTCGATCGCCCCGTCCGGCATGGCCTTCTACACCGGCGATCTCTTCCCGAAGTGGAAAGGCAGCCTGTTCGTCGGCGCGCTCGCCGGGCAGATGCTGGTTCGGCTGCCGGTCAACGGCGCGACCGTCGGCAGCGAAGAGCGCCTGCTTCAG
>JBEIPX010000151.1:0-7160 GCA_040376815.1 Bradyrhizobiaceae bacterium | reverse complement strand
GCGCCGCGCGTCGTCACGCCGCTCGGCAACGACCTGCCGATGAAGAGTGCCATTCGCGCGATCCGCGCCGAAGCATTCGACTGGCACGACAAGGTCGAGATCGGTAACGGCATGGCCGTGCATCTCGTGCCGACGCGGCACTGGACGGCGCGCGGCCTGTTCGATCGCAACAAGGCGCTGTGGGCGAGCTTCGTGCTCGAGACGCCGGCAGGCAAGGTCTATATCGTCGGCGATTCAGGCTACGGCAGCGGCAAGCATTTCCGCAGCGTGCGCGAGCGCCACGGCGCGATCCGCCTCGCCATTCTGCCGATCGGTGCGTACGAGCCGCGCTGGTTCATGGAGGATCAGCACATGAATCCCGAGGATGCCGTGAAGGCGCTGGCGGATTGCGGCGCGGAGCAGGCGCTTGCGTCGCATCACAGCTGCTTCCAGCTCACGGATGAGGCGATCGATGACCCGGTCAACGCGTTGGGCCCCGCACTCGATCAGGCGGGCATGCCGCGCGAGCGCTTCCTCGCGCTGAAGCCGGGACAGGTGTTTGAAGTCTGACGCTCAGTTCGTCATTACCGGGCTTGACCCGGTAATCCATCTTTCTCTTGCTACGAAGCAAACTGGATGGCCGGGTCAAGCCCGGCCATGACGAGAAAAGATGCTGAAACTGCGGCGCAGACTACTGCGCCGCCTTGATCTCGTAGGTGACGCTGACCGCAATGCGCAGCGTTTCCTCGCCCTGGGCGATCGGCGCCGATGCGGGCGCGGCCGCGAACTTGCTGCGATACAGCGGCTGCGGTGCGCCGCCCTCTTCCGAAATGCCGATCGCGCTGCCGAGCGTGACATTGGCCGCTTTCGCGTAGATCTCCGCCTTGCGTCTGGCGTCGGCAACCGCTTCGGCGCGTGCATCGTCGAGCAACTTCGAGGCGTTCGAGACGCTGAACGAAATGCCGCCCATGTCGTTGACGCCGGCAGCGACCAGCGTGTCGATGATGCCCGCGACCTTGGTGACATCGCGCAGGCGAATGGCGACGCGATTGCGCGCGACATAGCCCGTGATCTGCTGCGCCTGGCTGTTCGGCGTGCGTTGTGCAGTCTGCGGCGTCAGCGACAGGCGCGAGGTCTGAAAGTCCTTCTCGGCGATGCCGGCGCTCTTCAGCGCGAGCAGCACCTTGCCCATGGCTGCGTTGTTGGCCTCCATCGCGTCGCGGGCGTTCTTCGCTTCGGTGGTCAGGCCGGCATCGATCTCGGCCGTATCGGGCGGCACCGAGATGCTGGCTTCGCCGGTGACGGAGATCGACGGGCGAGCAGTTTCGGCTGTTGCCGCCTGCGGCAGCAAAAGCGCGGCGGCGAGGATGAGGACAATGTGCTTCATTTGGGTATCGTCGGGTCCAGTGGTTATTTCGTTTTCGGCGGCACGTAGATGGTGATCACCAGCTTGTCTTCCGCAGTTTTGAGCGGATCGGTGTCGTACTCTTCGATGTAGGTGTCGTTCGCTTCCAGCCGCTTGTCGTCGAGGTGATTGGTGATCGCCTCATAAGTGTTCTCCATCGTGTCGTAGGAGCCGCGATGGACGAACTTCAGCACCTTGCCTTCCGGCGACTTGGTGATGGTGACGTCCTTCGGCAGATTCTTCGGGTCCTGCTCGACCGGCAGCTGCGCCTGATAGACAAGGCCGGTATCGTCCGCCGACGTGTAGACGATGATGGCCGGGCCGGACTGCTTGATACCCTGCCTGTCGAGGATGCCGGTCAGCGTCTTCAGCGAGTCGGTCAGCGACTCGAATGCATTGTCCCAGTTCGCGGTGCCCTTGATGCTGATCACCTTCTTGGCGGTGATGGTCACTTCCTCGCCGAACGGGTCTTTTTGCGTAGCGGGCGGATTGGCGGGTGCCTGGGCTGCGGCGGGCGGAGTGGCTGGCGCGGGCGTTGCGGCCGGTGCTTGAGGGGCGGCGGGGGCAGGGGTTGCGGGGGTCGCCGGTGCGGTGGCGGCCGGGGGCTGTGCTGGAGTCGCGGGAGGCGTGGCCGGTGGCGTCTGCGCCAGTACCCCGGCGAGGCTGAGCGAAACGGCAACCGGCGTCAGCATCGTCAGCGTCAGAGCGCGGCGGGCAGTCATTGGGGTCTCCATGGGCATCGGCTAAGGGATCGTTCCGGCCCGGTTGTACTAACACGGTGCATCGTGTTTCGTCCCGCCACAGATATGTAACCGGCGCAGGCCGGCTCCAGCGGGCCGTCGACACAGAATTGCCGTACTGGGTTCTGCTCCACTGGCCAAGCGGCACCCGCTCGCCATATAAGTCGCGGAGCAAACCTGAAGCAGTCATGAACGCACTCGCCAACCATCCCTTTGCCAAGATGAACGGTGTCGGCAACGAGATCGTCGTTCTCGACGTGCGCGCGTCCGCCGCGCCGGTCGGCGCGGACGAGGCGCGGGCGATCGCCGCCGCCGTGCCATACGATCAGCTCATGGTGCTGCAGAAGCCGCGGTTGCAGGGAACGGCGTCATTCATCCGCATCTTCAACAATGACGGCTCGGAGGCAGGCGCCTGCGGCAACGGCATGCGCTGCGTGGCGCGGCAGATGTTCGCGGCGACCGGCGAGCGCGGCCTGACGTTCGAAACGCGCGCCGGCCTGCTCAATGCGTGGCAGGGGCCATCACCCGATCTCTACACCGTCGACATGGGTGCACCGAAGTTCGGCTGGCAAGACATTCCGCTCGCCGAGGAATTCCGCGACACGCGCTACATCGAGTTGCAGGTCGGGCCGATCGATGCGCCGATCCTGCATTCGCCGTCAGTGGTCAGCATGGGAAATCCGCACGCGATCTTCTGGGTCGACGATATCCACGCCTACGACCTCGCGAAGTTCGGTCCGCTGCTCGAAAATCATCCGATCTTCCCGGAGCGCGCCAACATCACGCTCGCGCATATCGTCGATCGCGACCGCATCGAGATGCGGACCTGGGAGCGTGGTGCGGGTCTCACGCGCGCTTGCGGCTCGGCGGCGTGCGCGACGGCGGTCGCGGCCGCGCGGCTGAAGCGCACCAATCGCATCGTGACGATGGTGCTGCCCGGCGGCGAGCTCGTGATCGAGTGGCGCGAGAAGGACGACCATGTCCTGATGACCGGCGCGGCCGAGTTCGAGTACGAAGGCCAATTCGATCCGGCGCTGTTCACGAACGTCGCCTGAGACGCGATCCATGAGCATCGCTTCATGAGCGTCGATATCGCCACCTTCGGCTGCCGGCTGAACATCCACGAGTCCGGGATGATGCGCGGCCGCGCAGAAACTGCCGGCCTCGGCGACGCCGTCATCTTCAATACGTGCGCCGTCACGAACGAGGCCGTCGCGCAGGCACGGCAGGCGATCCGGCGCGCGCGGCGCGAACGGCCGGATGCGCGCATCGTCGTCACCGGTTGTGCGGCGCAGACGCAGGCAGAAATGTTCGCGGCAATGCCCGAGGTCGATCGCGTCATCGGCAATGACGACAAGATGCGCGACGAAGCATGGCGGCAGACGCGCGATGCGCTTGCATCAAACGCTGAACCCGCCGCGAAGATCGCCGTTAGCGACATCATGGCCGTGCGCGAGATGCCGCCGCAGGCGGTGGTGCGTGCGCAAGCCGGATTGCCGCGGGCGTTCGTGCAAGTGCAGAACGGCTGCGATCATCGCTGCACCTTCTGCATCATTCCGTATGGCCGCGGCAATTCGCGTTCGACGCCGATGGATGCGGTTGCCGATCAGGTGCGTGCGCTGACGGAGGCCGGTCACGCCGAGATCGTGCTGACGGGCGTTGACCTTACGAGCTATGGCGGCGACTTGCCCGGCGCGCCGGCATTTGGCGCGCTGGTGAAACATGTGCTGAAGGCGGTGCCGGAGCTGAAGCGGTTGCGGCTTTCCTCGATCGATTCGATCGAGGCGGATCGCGATTTGCTCGATGCCATCGGCAGCGAAGCGCGGCTGATGCCGCATCTGCATCTGTCACTGCAATCCGGCGACGACATCATTCTCAAGCGGATGAAGCGGCGGCATCTGCGCGGCGATGCGATCGCGTTCTGCGAGCAGGTGCGGCGGTTGCGGCCGGATGTCGTGTTCGGCGCAGATATCATCGCCGGATTCCCGACCGAGACTGAAGAGATGTTCGCGCGGTCGCAGGCTCTCGTCGCCGAATGCGATCTCTCGCTGCTGCATGTGTTTCCGTATTCGGCGCGGCCCGGCACGCCGGCGGCGCGCATGCCGCAAGTCGAGGGCCGCCTGATCCGCGAACGCGCGCAGCGCTTGCGCGCGTCGGGCGAAGCGGCATTACGTCAGCGGCTCGCATCTGAGGTCGGCGCGACGCGTGCGGTGCTGATCGAAAGCGTGAGCCAGGGGCGTACCGAGCACTTCCTGCCGGTGGCGATTGTGGGCAGTGCGCCTGGTGTCGTTCGTGATTTACGGATTACCGGCAGCGACGGCCTGCGGCTCGTCGCCTGACGGCGCAACGGCTTCCTCGCCGTTCCATCCGCACAGCGTCAGACGCTCGCGCATGTGCTCGGGCACCGGTGCGGTCGCGCGCACCGGCGGCTTGTTCTTCGAAATCGGCACGACGATCTCGCGCGAATGCAGATGCAGCATCGGGCCGCCCGTGCGCGGCGCCGTTCCGTAAATCGGGTCACCGACGATCGGCCAACCCATCGCCGCGCAATGCACGCGCAGCTGATGCGTGCGCCCGGTAATCGGTTCGAGCGCGAGCCACGTGAGCTCGTCCTTGCGTCCCATGACTTTCCAAGTCGAAGTCGACGGCAATCCGTTTGGATCTGGCTTCTGCCACCAGCCGCGCTCCTCGTTGAGCTTGCCGAGCGGAATGTCGATGGTGCCTTCATCCGCATCCGGCGCGCCCTCGACCACGGCCCAGTAGGTCTTGCCGATCTTGCCGTGTTTGAACAGCAGGCCGAGCGAAGCGGTCGCCTTGCGGTGGCGTCCGAGAATGAGACAGCCCGACGTGTCGCGATCGAGCCGATGCGCCAGCACCGGCGGGCGCGGCAGGCCGAAGCGCAGCGCGTCAAACTCGTCCTCGAAGGCGCGGCCGCTCTTGTCGATGCTGTTGCGCGGACCGCGATGCACGGGAATGCCGGCCGGCTTGTCGACGATCAGCATCAGCCCGTCGCGATGGAGCAGGCGCGACAGGATGTCATCGGGTGCTGAATTGGCGGCTTTCGTCATGGTCGTGAAACGGCTATCACGAGCGTCTTATGAACGATAGCACGACACCCAAACAAAGCTGGTGGCGCAGGTTGTCCAGTGGCCTCAAGCGAACCTCGAGTTCGCTGGGAACCGCGGTCGCCGATCTCGTCACCAAACGCAAGCTCGACCGCGCCATGCTCGACGACATCGAGGATGTGCTGCTGCGCGCCGATCTCGGCAGCGATGTCGCGGCACGGATCGCGGATGCCGTCGGAAAGGGGCGTTACGACAAGGCCGTCTCCGCCGACGAGGTCAAGGCTGTCGTTGCCGAGGAAGTCGAGAAGGTGCTTGCGCCGGTCGCGCAGCCGCTCGTCGTCGACGCGGGCAAGCAGCCGTTCGTCATTCTCGTTGTCGGCGTCAACGGCTCGGGCAAGACAACGACCATCGGCAAGCTCGCCTCGCGCTATGCCGCCGAAGGCCGCTCGGTGATGCTGGCCGCGGGCGATACCTTCCGCGCCGCCGCCATCGAGCAGCTGAAAATCTGGGGCGAGCGCACCAAGGCGCCGGTGATCGCGCGCGCGCATGGATCTGACTCGGCCGGTCTTGCGTTCGATGCGCTGACCGCCGCCATCGAGCAGAAGAAAGACGTGCTGCTGATCGATACCGCCGGCCGGTTGCAGAACAAGGCCGAGCTGATGAACGAGCTCGAGAAGGTCGTTCGCGTCATCAAGAAGGTCGACGCCGGTGCGCCGCATGCGGTGCTGCTCGTGCTCGACGCGACCGTCGGCCAGAATGCGCTGTCGCAGGTCGAGGCATTTCACAAGACGGCCGGTGTCACCGGGCTCGTGATGACCAAGCTCGACGGCACGGCGCGCGGAGGTATTCTCGTGGCGCTTGCCGAGAAGTTTCGTCTACCGGTGCATTTCATCGGCGTGGGCGAGGGCGTTGACGATCTCGCCCCATTCACTGCGCGCGATTTTGCTCGCGCTGTTGCGGGACTGGATTGACCCTCTCTCACAAGGGAGAGAGGGTATGCCTCGCGTGTTCTTCGGTCGCAGAGAGTTTCTGACTTATGGAAAAAGCCAAACCGCACCCCCTGTTCAAACTGGCGACCGAACTCGGTCCTCTGATCGTGTTCTTCATCGCCAACGGCCGCTTCGACATCTTCACGGCGACGGCGGCGTTCATGGCGGCGGTCGCGATCTCGATGGTCGTGTCCTATGTGGTGACGAAGCACATTCCGATCATGGCAGTCGTCTCCGCCGTCATCGTCGCGGTGTTCGGCACGTTGACGCTGGTGCTGCACGATGAGACCTTCATCAAGATCAAGCCGACGATCATCTACACGCTGTTCGCGGTCATTCTCGGCGGCGGATTGCTGTTCGGCCGCTCGCTGATCGCGGTGATGTTCGATCAGGTGTTCAACCTGACGCCGGCCGGTTGGCGTGCACTGACGATCCGCTGGGCGGGTTTCTTCGCCTTCATGGCGGCGCTGAACGAAATCATCTGGCGAACGCAGACCACCGACTTCTGGGTCGGCTTCAAGGCGTTCGGCGCGATCCCGCTGACGATGATCTTCGCGATGCTGCAGATGCGCCTGATCGGCAAGCATTCGATCGAGCCCGCGACCGCGGAGGCGAGCGACACCGAGCGCGGCAAGACGGAATAGCAAAACGCGCCGGCATTTCTGCCGGCGCGCTTGTCGTACCGGTGATTGTGTCGCGTGAGTTCGCGTGAGCTTTAGCTCTTCTGCTTGGCGATGATCTTGTCCTTGATGCCGTCGTAGGTCTTCGCCGGCAGAACCTTCTTCGACACCAGTTCATCCTTGCCCTTGTAGGGACGGCCCTTGATGATCGCGGCCGAGTAGGCCTTGCCGATGCCGGGCAGCGCGTCGAGCTGATCGGCGGTGGCGCTGTTGATGTCGAGCAGTTCCTGCTTGGTCTGCGTTGCGGGCGCCGCGCCGGTTGTGGCGGCTGGTGCCTTCGGCGCCATCTGCGAAGCGGGCGG
>JBEIPX010000299.1:0-4442 GCA_040376815.1 Bradyrhizobiaceae bacterium | reverse complement strand
GTCGATGTTCGGATGCTCGCTCATGGCGACGCCGACATCGGGGCCGAGGCCGTTGATCAGGTTGAACACGCCCTTCGGCACGCCGGCTTCGTGCAGGATTTCCGCGAAGATCAGCGCCGAAGTCGGCGTGAACTCCGACGGCTTCAGGATCATGGTGCAGCCGGCGGCGAGCGCGGGTGCGACCTTGCAGGCGATCTGGTTCAGCGGCCAGTTCCAAGGCGTGATCATGCCGATGACGCCGACGGGCTCGCGCACGACCGTAGCCGTGCCGACGTTTTCTTCGAAGTGGTAGTTCTTGAGCACCTCGAGCGTCGAGGCGAGATGACCAAGGCCGGCGCCGGCCTGAAGCTTCTCGGCCATCGGCAACGGTGCGCCCATCTCGTCGGAGACGGCGGCGCCGATGTCGTTCATCCGCGTCTTGTAGACCTCGATGATTTTCGCGAGGAGTGCGATACGCTCTTCACGGCTGGTCACGGAGAATGTCTCGAACGCGCGGCGCGCGGCGGCGACGGCCTTGTCGACGTCGGCCTTCGATCCGACCGCCACCTCGTACATCGCTTCTTCCGTCGCCGGATTGACCACCGGCACCGACTTCTTCACGGCCGGATCGACCCAGGCGCCGTCGATGTAGAATTGCATGCGATTGACCATCGTTTCCTCACTGCTTGCGATGTAAACTTGTGGTGTAAACTTGTGTGATTTTCGGACCTGCTCCGGCACGGATATGCGGAGCCGAAGCGTCTGTGCGGGCGTGACTTGTCCGAAAACCCCTTTTCGGGATCATGCCCGGCTGTGCGGGCGCATCTATGCACGAAATTCCGCGAGTTTGAAGCGGCAAACGTGTCGTTCGAGACCTTCCAGATATGCAGGATCATCTGTTGATCCCACGGTGCGTGCGATCTGTCGCGCGGCAGTCACCGTCGCGTGACCATCGGCCTGTGAAACCGGCGCGCCGAAGGATCAGCCGCCCGCGATCCATGAGGCTCGTGCGCCGGTTCAGGATCTGGACGCTCTTCGGCAGTTCGATCAGGAATTCCGGGTCGCGATCGAGATGATGAATTTGCGCCGGATCGCTGCCGGTGAATTTGCTCATCGCCTCGAAGCTCTCCCAGTAGGAGTCTTTCGAGCTTCGCAATGGCGAAGAGAGAACGTCGCGTCACATTCTGGTCGTCATGCCCGGACCTGATCCGGGCATCCATCTTCGTCGGCAACAGCAATCGCAAAAGGTGGATTGCCGGGTCAAGCCCGGCAATGACGACTGAGTGAGGAGCATTGCCATGCCCCGCGCTCCCTAGACTCATAGTTGCAAGAATTCGTCGCCATATGTGCGCTGCAAAAATTCCGCCAGGCGAACTGAAAATTCATGGCACGCATTTGTGCGAGACGGCTGACGAAGAGTGTGCTTCGATCCCGCGATAACCAATCAAAAAACATGAATGCGGCTCAGACCGCGAAGGGAGGACGAACGATGATTCACCGCAGGACATTGACGACTCTGTTGGCCGCAGCGGCACTTTCGGCCATCGGCGGCGTCGCGTTGGCGCAGGAGTATCCCAGCAAACCGATCACGCTGATCGTGCCGTGGCCGGCCGGCGGCTCGACCGACATCTCGATGCGCACCATTGCCGATGCCGCTTCGAAGCAACTCGGCCAGCCGATCGTGATCGACAACAAGGCAGGCGGCGGCGGCACGGTCGGCCCCGCGACCATGGCGGCGGCGGCAAAGCCGGACGGTTACACCATCTCGCAGATTCCGATCACGGTGTTCCGTCTGCCGCTGATGCAGCAGGTGTCGTGGAATGCCGACACCGATTTCAGCTATATCGTGCACCTCACCGGTTACACCTTCGGCGTGACGACGAGCGCAGAGTCGCAGTTCAAGAGCTGGAAGGATGTCGTCGAGTTCGCCAAGGCCAACCCCGGTAAGGTGACCTATGCCACCCCGGGCGCCGGAACCTCGCTGCACATCGGTATGGAGCAGATCGCCGGCATGGCCGGCATTAAGCTCACCCAGGTGCCGTTCAAGGGTGGCGCCGAGACCAACGCTGCGGTGCTCGGTCAGCACACCATGTTGCAGGCCGACTCCACCGGTTGGCGGCCGCTTGTCGATGCCGGCAAGCTCAAGCTCCTGATGGTGTGGACCGACAAGCGCTCGCCGAACTTCCCCGACGCGCCGACGCTCAAGGAACTCGGCTATCCGATGGTCTACGACTCGCCATTCGGCATCGCGGGTCCGAAGGGCATGGACCCGAAGATCGTCGCCAAGCTGCACGACGCCTTCAAGAAGGCGATCGAGGACCCGGCGGTCATCGCCACGCTCGCGAAGTACGACATGGTGCCGAACTACAAGAATACCGAGGACTACAAGAAGTTCGTCGGTGAGGTCACCGCGTCCGAGCGGAAGGTTGTCGACACGCTCGGCCTTTCCAAGAAGACAAACTGATCGCAAAACGATTGGTTTAATCGAGAAGACAGGTGCGGCGTATCGCGCCGCGCCTGTCGAATGGCTCCGAGGGGGACGCGGTATGAGTGATCAGAGCAGAACCGGTTTCCGGTTCAGCAATTCGGAGCTGTGCGGTGGGATCGTCGGGCTTGCGCTCGGTGCATTCGTGATCTGGGCCGGCGTCAAATTCAATATCGGCACAGTCAACGATCCGGGCTCAGGCTTCGTGCTGTTCTACACCGGCATCCTGATGTGTCTTTTTGCGGGATCGATCACGCTCGCAGCGTTGACCGAAGGCGGACCCAGCCTCCGCTCGCTCTGGGCGGGAACGCTCTGGGCCAAAACGGTGACCGTGATCGCGGGCCTCGCCGTTTTCGCCTTCGCGTTCGACAGGGTGGGATTTCTGATGGCATCGATCCCGCTGATGCTGTTCCTGCTGCGCGCGATCGATCCGGTGCGATGGACGATCGCCATTCCACTGGCGGTGTTGGCGCCGCTCGGATCGTGGTGGGTGCTGAAGCGCCTGCTGCTCATTCAGTTGCCATCCGGCATCTTCGGCATCGGCTGACGAGGCTGCCCAGATGGATGTGTTTGCCAACGTTGCTCAAGGACTCGGCGTCGCGCTTCAGCCGGTCAATATTCTCTACTGCTTCATCGGCGTGTTCATCGGCACGCTGGTCGGCGTGCTGCCCGGCATCGGCCCGATCTCGGCGATGTCGCTGCTGCTGCCGGTGACGCTCGCCGGCACGCCGGAATCCGGCATCATCATGATGGCCGGCATCTACTATGGCTCGATGTACGGCGGCTCGACTACGTCGATCCTCGTCAACATTCCGGGCGAGGCTGCGTCCGTCGTGACGTGTCTCGACGGCCATCAGATGGCGAAGCAGGGCCGCGCCGGCCCAGCGCTGGGGATGGCCGCGCTCGCTTCGTTCATCGCCGGAACCTTCGCGCTGATCGCGCTGATGTTCATCGCGCCGTCGCTCGCCAGCGTCGCCGTTCGCTTCGGGCCGGCGGAATACTTCAGCCTGATGGTGCTCGGCCTCGTCGTGCTGACGTTCCTGACGCAGGGCTCGATGGCCAAGGCCTTGTTCATGGCCTGCATCGGCGTCGTGCTTGGCCTGGTCGGGCTCGACAGCATCAACGCGATGCCGCGCCTGACCTTCGGCAAGCTCGAACTGATCGACGGCATCGGCCTCGTTCCGGTGGTAATGGGGCTGTTCGGCGTGGCCGAGGTCCTGACCAACATCGAACAGACCATCAAGCGCGATGTGCTGAGCACGAAGATCACGCAACTGCTGCCGAGCCGGGAGGACTGGAAAGTCAGCGCTGCGCCGGTCGCGCGCGGCACGATTCTCGGCTTCTTCCTCGGCATCCTGCCGGGCGGCGGTGCGGTCGTCGCGTCGTTCGCATCCTACGCGCTGGAGAAGCGCCTCTCGAAAACGCCGGAGCGTTTCGGCAAGGGCGCGATCGAAGGCGTTGCTGCGCCGGAAGCCGCCAACAATGCGGCCGCCGGCGGTGCGTTCATTCCGCTGATGACGCTCGGCATTCCGCCGAATGTGGTGATGGCGCTGCTGCTCGGCGCGTTCATCATCCACGGGCTGCAGCCTGGCCCGTTGATGATCACGCAGAACCCGCAACTGTTCTGGGGCATCATCGCCAGCATGTACATAGGCAACGTGATGCTGCTGGTGCTGAACCTGCCGCTGATCGGCATGTGGGTGCAGCTGTTGCGGCTGCCCTACAACGTGTTGTTCCCGCTGATCCTGCTGTTCACGATCATCGGCGTCTACTGTTCGAGCAACAACGTGTTCGACGTCTACGTCATGATCGCGTTCGGCATCTTCGGCTATCTGATGCGCAAGCTCGGCTACGAACCCGCGCCGCTGGTGCTGGCCTTCGTGCTCGGGCCGATGCTGGAGAACAATCTGCGCAAGGCGCTGATCCTGTCGCAGGGCGATCTCACGACCTTCATCCTGCCGATCAAGCTGCGCTGGAT
>JBEIPX010000586.1:0-1604 GCA_040376815.1 Bradyrhizobiaceae bacterium | reverse complement strand
GGCTCATGCCGTCGATCACCACCGGCTTGCCTTTGAAATCCGCAATCGTCGAGGTGAAGCTCGAGAGCGACCACGCATATCCCATGCTGCCGTCGAACACCGGATCGAACATCTCCCAGCGATAGTCGGCCGCGTCGCGGTGAAACATGTGCTCCATCATGTGCGCGATCTCGGCACGGCCGGTATGCGGGCCATAGATGTAGTCGTAATAGACCGCGTCCTCGGTGAAGTGCGCGGCGAAGCGGTTGCCGTCACCCGATTCCGCCGAAAGCGTGAATTGCCGCAGGAATTCTGCAAATGCGCGACTGTCCACCGCGTGCCTCCCCGTATTGTAGCAAGCATCTTGCGCAAGGATGGCCGCGCGTTTCAAGCACGCAGATGTTTCGCGGAATGAAACGCCGCGCGGCCGAACGCTGATATCGAGATGAGGATGCTGGTGGTTATTCCGCCGCCACCGCGAGCGCGAGCTCGCAAGGCATGCCACGCAGCCAGTTGTCGAGGAATGCCGCGAGCCACGCGCGCTCCATGACATCGTAGACCGCGCGATAGGCGAAATGCTGGGCGCGGGGATGCACCCCCGGTGCATCGAATCGTGCATCGCCGCAGGTGGTCCAGCGGTGCATCATCGCCGTGGTCACGTCGGGATGAAACTGGATGCCGAACGCACTGCCATACCGGAACGCCTGAATCGGAAAGTCGTCGCCCTCGGCCAGCAGCTCGCATCCGGCCGGAAGATTGAAACCCTCGCGATGCCATTGATAGACATGCTCCGGCCAGTTGCCGCAAAGCGCGCGGCCTTCCGCCGTCGGGCGGATCGGATAGTATCCGATCTCCTCGCGCCCTTCGCGGTGGCGCGCGACGGTGGCGCCGAGATGCTTCGCCAGCATCTGCGCACCGAGGCAGATGCCGAGAAACGGACGGCTCTCGCTGAGCGCCACGTCCGTCCACGCAATCTCGCGCTTGATGAAGTCATCCGGATCATTGGCGCTTTGCGGGCCGCCGAAGATCACCGCGCCGGAATGTCGCGCCAGCGTCTCGGGCAATGGATCGCCGAAACGAGTACGGCGGATATCGAGCGGATAGCCCATGGCGCGGAGCGCATTTCCGATCCGCCCGGGCGTCGAGTTTTCCTGATGCAGGACGACGAGAACCGGGCGCAGATGCCTGAACGCGAGCGCCGGATCCGAAACGGGCAGCGTCGCTGCGGTCTCGATCTTCGCACCGTCCAATCTGTCGCGAAGGCGGCTCATAACTCTCAAAGCGTAGCCCGAGTTCGTTAAACTTATCTTCGACTCGTATTCGGGCTTGGGCCGCTCTCACATGGCGGGGGGTTGCGAGTATGTCTCGGGGTGGCCGGCGGTCACCCACCCTTTGTCGCAGCCGCGGAAGGATGCGTTCAGCGCTTGCGCTGGATGGCGCCGGCCGCCGCCAGAACCACGCCGCGCGGCACAAATCGCATGAAAAACGGGATCATCCTGACCAGCAGCCCCGGCAGGACCACCCGGCGGCCCGCCATGAGCCCCCGGTATCCCGCCGCGGCAACGTCGGCCGGCAACACGTTCAGGATCAGGGAATCGAGGCCCGGCTTGAAACCCGCCCGCTTC
>JBEIPX010000340.1:0-4027 GCA_040376815.1 Bradyrhizobiaceae bacterium | reverse complement strand
GCGCGCGCTTTCTTCAGCTCATCGTCCAGCGCGGTGAGGACGAGGATCTTGCCGTTCATGCAAAATACCGGTCGAGCACGCCGCGATAGATGCTGGCGAGCTGTTCGAGGTCGGCGATCGGCGTGCGTTCGTCGACCGCATGCATGCTCCGGCCGACGAGGCCGAACTCGATCACCTCGCAGTAGTGCGTGATGAAGCGCGCATCCGAGGTGCCGCCGCCGGTGTTGAGATCTGGCGTGCGGCCGGTGATGTCCTTTACCGCTGCGACGACCGTATCGATGAACGGGCCGGGTTTGGTGATGAACGAGCGTGCGTTCGACGGCTCCCAGGCGATGTGCGCCTTGATGTGGTTGCCCATCGCCTTGGTCATGCGGCCTTCGACCAGCTCCTTCAGCGACTGCTCGGTGTGAATGTCGTTGTAGCGGATGTTGAACTTTGCCTTCACCTGCGCCGGAATCACGTTCGACGCGCGGTTGCCGACATCGACCGAGGTGAACTCGAGGTTCGATGCCTGGAAGTGCGCGTTGCCGCGATCGAGCGGATCGGCGAGCAGAGCTGTGATCATCTGCGCCATGTGCGGAATCGGGTTCATCGCGCGATGCGGGTACGCCGCGTGGCCCTGTACACCCTCGACGATCAGCGTGCCGTTGAGCGAGCCGCGGCGGCCGATCTTGATGCAGTCGCCCATGGCGTCGACGTTGCTCGGCTCGCCGAGTACGCAGTGATCGAACTTTTCGCCGCGATCGGCCGCCCACTTGAGCAGCTTGATCGTGCCGTTCACCGCAACGTCTTCCTCGTCGCCGGTGATCAGAAATGAGATCGAGCCTTTCGGCTTGCCGCCGTTCGCTGCGAGATAGGCGAGCGTCGCCGCAACCGCCGCGCCGATGCCGCCCTTCATATCGACCGCGCCGCGGCCATAGAGAAAGCCGTCCTTCACGTCGCCGGAGAACGGCCCATGCGTCCACGCGGCTTCGTCACCGGCGGGAACGACGTCGGTGTGGCCGGCGAAGCAGATGTGCGGCGCGGAGGTGCCGATGCGTGCGTAGAGGTTGTCGATGTCGGCTGTGCCGGGCTCCGAGAACGTCACGCGATGCACGTCGAAGCCGGCCGCTTTCAGCAACGCCTCCAGCACGCCGAGCGCACCGGCGTCGGCGGGCGTCACCGACGGGCAGCGGATCAGATCGCGGGTGATCGTGAGAGCGTCGGCGGTCATGAGGTAATGTCAGTCCCTCAGCAGCTCGTTGATGCTGGTCTTGGCGCGGGTGCGCTCGTCGACGCGCTTGACGATCACGGCGCAGGCGGTCGAGGGGCCTTGCGAACCATTCGGCAGCGGCTTGCCCGGCAGCGCGCCCGGAACGACGACGGAGGACTCCGGCACTTCGCCGATGAAGGGTTCGCCGGTTGCGCGATCGACGATCTTGGTCGATGCGCCAAGGAACACGCCCATCGCCAGCACCGCGCCCTTGCGCACGATCACGCCCTCGGCGACTTCCGAGCGTGCGCCGATGAAGCAGTCGTCCTCGACGATCACGGGTTCGGCCTGCAGCGGCTCGAGCACGCCGCCGATGCCGACGCCGCCCGAAATATGCACGCGCTTGCCGATCTGCGCGCAGGAGCCGACCGTCGACCACGTGTCGATCATGGTCGATTCATCGACATAGGCGCCGAGGTTCACGAACGACGGCATCAGCACGACGTTCTTGGCGATAAAGGCCGAGCGGCGGACGATCGAACCCGGCACGGCGCGGAAGCCGGCGGCGCGGAAACGGTTCTCGCCCCACCCGTCGAACTTCGAGGGCACCTTGTCCCACCAGCTCGCACCACCGGGTCCGCCGGGAATCGGGCTCATGTCGTTGAGGCGGAACGACAGCAGCACGGCCTTCTTCAGCCACTGATTGACCTTCCACTTGCCGCTCGCCTCGCGCTCGGCGACGCGGGTCTCGCCTTTGTCCAGCAACTCAAGCGCCTGATCGACGGCCTCGCGGGCTTCGCCCTTGGTCGACGCGTTGATGGTGTCGCGTGCATCGAAGGCTGCGTTGACGGTGGATTCGAGGGAGGCGAGGGACATCTGATTTTCCTGGAATTTTCCTGCGTTTGTCACGGCAGGCGACGAATTTTGCGTGGCTTTTGTCGGAATTTGAGGGGGGAGAGTCAAGCGCGCGGCGTGGGAAAGCTCACGTTCGGATCGTGGCGAGAAACCCCGCCAAATTGTCGGTCACCCAATCCACATGGGCGGCGTCGCGGCCCTCCAGCTCCCACGCCTCGCGAACCACGTCTTGGGTGCCGTCCGGCACCACCAGCACCGTGGTCATGCCGAGGTCGTGCGGCACGGTGAGGTTGCGCGCGAGGTCTTCGAACATCGCGGCCTTCGCCGGATCGACGCCATGAACATCGAGGAAGCGGCGATAGGTCTGAAGTGCCGGCTTCGGTTCGAGGTCGGCGGCGATGATGTCGAACACCGCCTCGAAGCGGTCGTGGATTTCGAGCCGCTCCAGCACCTTGGACGCATGCGCGACGGTGCCGTTGGTCAGGATCAGCTTGCGGCCAGGCAACGCCTCGATCGCCGCGCCGAGCGCGGGATTGGGCTCCAGCGGCGAATGATCGATCTGATGCACGTATTCGAGGTACTCGTCGGCGCTGATGCTGTGCTTCGTCATCATGCCGCGCATGGTGGTGCCGTAGTCGCGGTAGTATTCCTTCTGAATCTTGAACGCTTCCTCCGGCGTGATGCCGAAGTAGCGCGACACGTATTCGCGGATGCGCACGTCCACCTGTTGCCACAGGTTGACGTGATGCGGGTAAAGCGTGTTGTCGAGATCGAACACCCACGTCTCGATGTGGGCGAAGGAACGTTGGATCTTTTCCATTCAGCGTCTCTTGTTGTTGCCTCTCACCGGATCCCTCGCGTTACTCGGGATCACCTCTCCCCGCGAGCGGGGAGAGGGAAGAACAGCGCGCAGCGCTGCGAAAGATGAGGGGCTGTTTCGTTCAGGGTGCCGTGAGCCGGATTGTCTTGTTGGATGCGTTCAGGTCGATGGCGGCAAAGCCGGTGGGTGCGAGGCCGCGGGCATTGCAGTTGTCCTGCTCGGTGAATTCGAACTTCGTTTCGCGCGTGCAGAGCACGGTGGTCCCGCCCCAGTTCAAGGGTTTGCCCGAGGCGAGCTTGATCGCGCGGCCGTCGCCATCGACCGCTTCCGCGAAGGTGAAGACGCGTTTCGGTTGGCCCATCACATCCGGCGTCAGGCATTTCTTCGGCTCGATGCGATACCAGCCGCGGCTGGTGACGGCCTTGCCGTCGTCGGTGGCGATCGCCGCCATCACCGGATGCGAGGTCTCGTTGCACCAGGCGATGCTCGATACGCCGGGTGTCTGCGCGGCCTTGACCATGACGTCGAAGAAGCTCGGCGCGGTGACGATGTCGGCGCCGAGGCCGCGGCTCTTCAAAAAGCCCGCGAGCGCGGCCTGCGTCTTGGGCCCGTCGACGCCGTCGATCGGCGAGGCGTCGAGACCCGCGATCACGAGCAGGCGCTGGATTGCCGCGAGCTTCGCCTGCTCGTCGTCATACTCGCTGTCTTCGGCAAGATAGGCGACGAGATGGCCGTCGGCTGCTGCGGCCGGCTTGATCTCGGTGAACGGCGCCGGCGTCTGTCCGCTGCGGCACTGACGCGCGGCAGCGATGGTGAAGTTGTCAGGCGAGATACAGAGATTGTGCTGGCCGTTCTGCTGTAACGGGGTCGATCCGTACACCGGCAGCGCGCGGGCATGCAGCATCAGCCGGTCGGCGGTGAGTGTGCCCTGAACGACGACGCGGCATTGCGCGGGATCGATCTTGAACCAGCCACGCGTCGCTGTGCTGCTGCCGCTGTCGATGCCGATCGCGGCTTCAACAACGTAGCTCATGCGATTGCAGAGTTTGAGATCGGCGCGGGCTTCCGCCGCAACCAGCACGCCGGCACACGCTGCCGCAAATCCAAGCGCCACCCGCATTGACGGGCTGACGCGGGACAGGGTGCGTGAGGCGTGCGGC
>JBEIPX010000433.1:0-3037 GCA_040376815.1 Bradyrhizobiaceae bacterium | reverse complement strand
CGCCTCGTGCTCTGCAATTCGCACTTCCAGCGGCTGCACAAGCTGCCCGACAACGCCGTGACGCCCGGCACCTCCTATGAGACCGTGATCGAAGTCGGCCGGATGCCGCAGGTCCGTACCCGGCTGACGGAGAATACGCACGCCATCCCCGGCGCGAAAATCTTCGAAGCCCAGCTCGATGACGGAAGCTGGCTGCATATCAGCGAACGCCGCACGAAGGACGGCGGCTACGTCTCGGTCGGCACCGACATCACCCAGATCAAGCTGCACGAGCAGAAGCTCGTCGAGAACGATATCCGGCTGCGCGCCAACGTCGTCGATCTCAAGCGCACGCAGATGATGCTTGAGCGCCAGACCCACGAACTCGCTGACCTCGCGCAAAAGCACAACGAAGAGAAGAACCGTGCCGAGGAAGCCAATCAGACCAAGTCGAAATTCCTCGCGAACATGAGCCATGAGCTGCGCACCCCGCTCAACGCCATCATCGGCTTTTCGGAAGTGATGGGCAGCGGAATGTTCGGCACGCTCGGCTCGGACAAGTACACCGAGTATTGCAGCGACATCCTGACCAGCGGCAAATACCTGCTCGACGTCATCAACGACATCCTCGATATGTCGAAGATCGAAGCCGGCCGTCTGAAACTCGACCCGGAACAGCTCAACCTGTCGCAGACGCTGTCGGAGTCCCTTCGCGTGGTCTCGGGCCGCGCCGAGGACAAGCGCCTGCGGCTCGTCGCAAACTTCGCGGACGACATTCCGCTCACCGCGGATCGCCGCGCGATCAAGCAGATCGTCGTCAACCTGCTCTCGAATGCGGTCAAGTTCACACCCGACCATGGCCGCGTCATCGTGCGCAGCCGTACGGTCGGCGATACCATCAACCTCGCGATCGCCGACACCGGCATCGGCATCGAGCGCAGTTCCTTGCAGAAGCTCGGGCGGCCGTTCGAGCAGGTCGAAAGCCAGCTCACCAAGGTTCATCCGGGATCGGGGCTTGGCCTCGCCATCGCCAAGTCGCTCGTCACCCTGCACGGCGGGTCGATGAAGTTGCGGTCGAAGCCCGGCGCCGGCACGGTGGTTCTCGTCACCCTTCCGGTCAAATCGGCCGCCAGCGCCGCCGTCGCGGCCTGAAGCGTCCGGATCGTGCTCTAACGCTCCACCTGCAACACGTCGAAGAAGACCTGCCGCACTTCAGTCTGCGTCTCCCTCACCCGCGCCTCCAGCGATGAGAAATCAGGCTCGTCGCCTGCACGCGTCAGCATGCGCAGAAGATCGTCGCCCGCCGTCTCCGGCTTGAACCCGGCGCTGACGCACAACCTCAGGATTTGCGTCAGGTCGTGATAGAGCCGCCCCGCGCGGCGCAGGATTTCAGCGGACGCCTGCGGCAACACGCCGAGCCGCGCTGCGTTGTCGATCACCTGAAGCGTGCCGGCAGACAGGATCTCGGGCTTGTCGTGCGCGTGCACCAGTTGCAGGTACTGCGCGATGAACTCGATATCGACCATGCCGCCCGCGGCGTACTTGATATCCCAGATATCCTGATCGCCCTTCTCCTGCGCGATCGCACTGCGCATCTCGGCAACGTCGTTGGCGATGATCGAGCGCTCGCGCGGACGCGTCAGCACATCGCGGATCACCGCCTCGATCTTGCCCTTGAACGCCGGGGACGCCGAGATGACGCGCGCGCGCGTCAGCGCCATGTGCTCCCAGGTCCATGCTTCCGAGTCCTGATAGGACGCGAACGCATCGATCCGCGATGCCACCGGGCCCGCGCGCCCGGATGGCCGCAGCCGCATGTCGACCTCGTAGAGCACGCCGTAATTCGTGCGGGTGGTGAAGGCGCTGATGAGGCGCTGGGTGAATCGCGCGAAATACTGCGCGCCCTGCAACGAGCGCGGGCCGTCGGAGTCCGGTTGGTCTTCATCGAAATCGTAGATCAGAATGAGATCGAGATCGGACGATGCGGTCATTTCCCGGCTGCCGAGTTTCCCCATCGCCAGAATAGCCGTCTCCTGCCCGCTGACCCGCCCGTACTGCGTGGCGAACTGATCGGCGACGAGTCCATGCACCGTGTTGACAATGCCCTCGGCGACGTCCGCGAACGCCACACCAGCCTGCGCCGCGGAAACCGTTCCCGAAAGAATGCGCGCGCCGATCAGAACGAGGCTCTCCTGCCCGAACAGCCGCAGCCGGTCGAGGAACTCCTCATACGAATTCGCATCGGCCAGCGTCGCGGTCAGGCGTTGCGACAGCTCGGCCTGATCCGGCATCGCCCCGAAGAAGCGCGGATCGATCAGTCCGTCCATCAGTTGCGGCTGCCGCGCCAGCATATCGCCGAGCCGCGGTGCTGCGCCGAGCATCAGCGCGAACAATCCGACAAGGTCGCTGTTCTGCGACAGCAGCGATATCAGCCGCCCGCCTCGCTGCAGCTCTTGTAAAAACCGGTCGAATGCGCCGACGGCGGCATCAGGCTCTTCCGCGAGTGCCAGCCGCGCGATCAGTTGCGGCAGGAAATCCTCGAGCGCCTTGCGCGTCGTCTCGAGCTTGAGCACGCGGTAGTCGCCGGCGATCCAGTGCTGGAGCGCTTCGGCCACGGTCTTCGGCTGCTTGAAACCGAGGCTGAGCAGATGCTCGAGCAGCCGCATGTCGGTCGGCCCGCCGCCGAGATTGATGTCGGGCAGCTTCGCCGTCCCGGTCGGATCACCCTCGAACAGCTTGCTGTAGTGACGCTGAACGCGGTTGAGGTAGCCGAGGAGTTCATCCGCGAACGCCGCTCGGTCGGCGTAGCCGAGGAATTTGGCGAACCGCTCCATCGTTTCGATGTCGTCGGGAAGCGTATGGGTCTGCTCGTCGGCAATCATCTGCAGCCGGTGCTCGACCTTGCGCAGGAACCGGTAGGCTTCCGCAAGCTCGTCGCGCGCCTCGAAGGAAATCCAGTTGCTGCCGGCGAGAATATCGAGCGCTTCGAGCGTCGGCCGCACGCGCAACTCCGGATGGCGGCCGCCGGCGATCAGCTGCTGGGTCTGTGCGAAAAACT
>JBEIPX010000519.1:0-2236 GCA_040376815.1 Bradyrhizobiaceae bacterium | reverse complement strand
GACAGATGAGCGCGCCGGTGCAGCGGCGCACGACTTCGCCTTCCTCGCTGACCACGTGACTGCCGCACACGGGACACGTGTCCGGGAACTTGTACGGCTTCGCGCCCTTTGGCCGCTTGTCCTCGACGACTGAGACCACCTGCGGAATCACGTCGCCCGCGCGCTGGATGATGACCGTGTCGCCTTCACGGATAACCAAGCGCTCGATCTCGTCCGCATTGTGCAGGGTCGCGTTCGACACTACGACGCCGCCGACGGTCACCGGTTTCAGCCGCGCCACCGGCGTCAGCGCACCGGTGCGGCCGACCTGGATGTCGATCTTTTCCAGCACCGTCGCGGCCTGCTCGGCAGCGAACTTGTGCGCAATCGCCCAGCGCGGTGCACGGCCGGCGAAGCCGAGCCGTTCCTGCCAGTCGAGCCGGTCGATCTTGTAGACGACGCCGTCGATGTCGTAGCCGAGATTGGCGCGCTCGGCGCCGATCTTGCGGTAGAATGCCAGCAACTCGTCGATGCTCTCGCAGCGCTGGATCAGCGGATTGGTGATGAAGCCCACTTTGCCGATCCACTCCAGCATGCCGAACTGGGTTTTCGACGGCATCGCGCTCATCATGCCCCAGGTATAGGCGAAGAACTTCAGCGGCCGCGACGCGGTGATCGATGGATCCTTCTGCCGCAGCGAACCGGCCGCGAAATTGCGCGGGTTCGCGGCCGCCTGAATGCCGAGCTTTTCCGCACTCTTGTTGAAGCCGATGAAATCGCGGCCGAGAATGTAGACCTCGCCACGGATTTCGCAGATGTCGGGAACGTTCCGGCCCTTCAGCTTGTGGGGAATGTCCGAGATCGTGCGCACGTTGGCGGTGACATCCTCGCCGGTGAAGCCGTCGCCGCGTGTCGCGCCGGTGACGAGTTCGCCGTTCTCGTACCGCAGCGACAGCGACAGCCCATCGATCTTCGGCTCGGCGACCACCGCCGGCATCTCATCCGCTGGCAGCTTCAGGAAACGCCGCACGCGATCGACGAAGTCGGTCACATCCTCGTCGCTGAACGCATTGCCGAGCGACAGCATCGGCACGGAATGCGTGATCTTGGCGAAGCGGCCGGACGGCGCAGCGCCAACCTTCTGCGATGGCGAGTCGCCCGAGACAAGATCGGGAAAGCGCGCCTCGATCGCATCGCTGCGCTGGCGTAGCGCGTCGTAGGCGGCGTCCGACACGGTCGGCGCGTCCTTGTTGTAGTAGCTCTCGTTGTGCTTCTCGATGTCGAGCGTGAGCCGCATCAGCTCGACCTTGGCCTGCGCCTTGGTGAGCTTGGCAACGTCAACGAGCGGTTGGGACTTCTTCGACGGCATTGCCAGTCACCCGGCCGCCTTGATCAGCCGATCCGCCGCCGCGCGCGCTTCGGCCGTGATCTCCGCACCCGCGAGCATGCGTGCGATTTCCTCGCGGCGATGGTCGGCTGCGAGGGCTGCAACCCGCGTCGCGACGCGTTTGCCCTTGTCGAGCGCATCCTTCGAAATCAGCAGATGCTGATCGGCCCGTGCCGCCACCTGCGGCGCGTGCGTCACGGCCATCACCTGCACCTTGCCGGCGAGCCGCGCCAGCCGCGCGCCGATCGCATCCGCGACCGCGCCGCCCACACCGGTGTCGATTTCGTCGAACACCAGCGTTGGCGCCGATCCCTTGTCGGACAGCACGACCTTGAGCGCGAGCAGGAAGCGCGACAGCTCGCCGCCCGACGCGACCTTCATCATCGGCCCCGGCTTGGTGCCCGGATTGGTCTGCACCCAGAACTCGACACGATCGCAGCCCTGCGGTCCCGGCGAGGCCGGATCGCTCTCGACCTGCGTCTGAAATTTCGCGCGCTCGAGCTTCAACGGGGCGAGCTCGCTGTTTACGGCCTTGTTGAGCTTCTCCGCGAACTTTGTCCGCGTCGCCGACAGCTTTTCGGCAGCTGCCGCGTATGTCTTGTCGGCCTCGGCGACCGCCTTCTCCAAGCCCTTCAACTGCGCGGCGCCGGCATCGATCAGCTTCACGTCGTTCGCATACTTCTGCGCCAGCGCCGCAAGCCCATCGACCGGCGTCGAGTACTTGCGCGAGGCTGCACGCAGCGCGAACAGCCGCTCCTCGATGCGCTCGAGTTCCAGCGGATCAAAGTCGGCCGCGACAAGCGCTGCGTGCAGATGCTGGTCGGCTTCATCGAGCGCCGTCAGCGCCGTGTCGAGCGCCTTCACCGCGGG
>JBEIPX010000290.1:0-4568 GCA_040376815.1 Bradyrhizobiaceae bacterium | reverse complement strand
CGGGCGAAGCGATATTTTTTCGCGAGCAGCGCCGCATGATAGTCGCGCAGGCCCGTCATCACGATCATCACCTTCGAACCCGGCGCGGCGTCACCGTGATGCTCGCTGATATGAAGAACGATGCCCCCGCGCGACACCTGCACGTAGAGCGGCAGATCGTCCGAGAAGCGATGCTCCCAGTCGATCTTGAAGCCGAGAAAGTCGATGTAGAACTCTCGCATCTTCGCCGGATCGAACATGCGCAGGATCGGAACGATCCGGTTGAACTCCGTCATTGTGAAAAACCCTTCCCAGACACGCTTCGGCGCCGGTTACCGAAGTTAACCACCGCGATTACGAAAAACTGTCACGAGGCCGCACCGGCGGTTGCCGTTGTAGCGCCCGGCCAAACGACAGGCTATGGTCCGGCCGCATAGGGCATGTGCGATGGAACAGTCTGAAAAAACAACACATTTCGGCTTCAAGGACGTCAACCTTGAGGACAAGCAGACGCTTGTGAACGACGTCTTCCACAGCGTCGCCCGCCGCTACGACCTGATGAACGACCTGATGTCGGCCGGCGTGCACCGGGCCTGGAAGGACGCCTTGGTCAACGCGCTCAATCCGCCCCGCGCCGATACACCGTTCGCGCTGCTCGATGTGGCCGGCGGCACCGGCGATATTTCCTTCCGCGCGGCCGAGGCATCGGGCCACGGCTTCCGCGCCACCGTCTGCGACATCAACACCGACATGCTCGAGGTCGGCCGCGAGCGCGCCCGCGAGCGGCACCTCGATGATCGCGTTACTTTCGTCGACGGCAATGCGGACGCCCTGACTTTCGCTGAGCGTAGTTTCGACGGCTACACCATCGCCTTCGGCATCCGCAACGTGCCGCGCATCGAACTCGCGCTGAAGGAAGCGTATCGCGTGCTGAAGCCGGGCGGGCGTTTCCTCTGCCTCGAATTTTCCAACGTCGACGTCCCGGGCCTCGACAAATTCTACGACTTCTTCTCGTTCAAGGTGATCCCGGAGATCGGCCGCGCCGTCACCGGCGATGCCGAGTCCTATCGCTACCTTGTCGAGTCGATCCGGCAGTTCCCGCGCCCGCAGACTTTCGCCGACATGATGCGCACGGCCGGCTTCGCGCGCGTGAAATGGCAGCCGATGTCCGGCGGCATCGTCGCATTGCATTCGGGCTGGCGTCTGTGATTTCTGCTGCGACACATATCCTTCGGCTGATGCGCGCCGGTTTCGTGTTCGCGCGCGAAGGCGTGTTCGGCGTGGTCGATCCGTCGCCGCTGCCTCCGCCGGCTCAACTCGCGCTGCGCATGGCGCGGCTGATTGAACGGCCCGGCGTCAAGTCCGGCGCGCGGCTGTCACGCGCGCTGACGCGGCTTGGACCCACTTACGTCAAGCTCGGACAATTTCTTGCGACACGTCCCGATGTGGTCGGCGCCGCGATCGCGCGCGATCTGGAGAGCTTGCAGGATCGATTGCCGCCGTTTCCGCAAGCGGAGGCCGAAAGCACGATCACTACATCGCTGGAACGTCCTCTCGCGCAGGCGTTTGTCAGCTTCGGCCCCTCCGTCGCGGCCGCCTCGATCGCACAGGTGCATCGCGCCGAAATCGAATCCAACGGCGGGCGCAAGACGGTCGCGGTGAAAATCCTGCGGCCGCATATCGCTGCACGCTTTCGCCGCGACCTGAGATCGTTCATGTTCGTCGCGCACAAGGCCGAGCGCTATTCGGCGGAGGCGCGGCGGCTGCGGCTTGTCGAAGTGTTCGAGACGCTGGCGCGTTCGGTCGCCATGGAAATGGATCTGCGGCTGGAAGCTGCCGCCATGTCCGAGATCGCGGAGAACACGCGGCAGGACCCGGATTTCCGTACACCGATGGTCGACTGGGATCGCACCAGCCATTCGGTGCTGACCATGGAATGGATCGACGGCATCGCGCTCAACGATCACGCCGGGCTTGAGGCCGCCAAGATTGATCTGCCCGATCTCGGTCGCAAGGTGATCCAGAGTTTCCTGCGCCACGCGCTGCGCGACGGCTTCTTCCATGCCGACATGCATCCGGGCAATCTGTTCATCGATCCCGAAGGCCGCCTTGTCGCCGTCGACTTCGGCATCATGGGCCGGCTCGGCGCAAAGGAGCGGCGCTTCCTCGCCGAGATTCTGCTCGGCTTCATCACGCGCGACTATCGCCGCGTCGCCGAAGTGCATTTCGAGGCCGGCTACGTGCCCGCGCATCACTCGGTCGAGAATTTCGCGCAGGCCATCCGCGCCATCGGCGAGCCGATCCACAACCGCACCGCCGAGGAAATCTCGATGGCGCGTTTGCTGACGCTGCTGCTCGAAGTCACCGGCCTGTTCGACATGCGCACGCGGCCGGAACTGATCCTGCTGCAAAAGACGATGGTGGTCGTCGAAGGCGTTGCCCGCAGCTTCGATCCGAAGCTCGATATCTGGACCACGGCGGAGCCGGTGGTGCGCGAATGGATCGAGCGCAATCTCGGCCCGGTCGGCCGCATTTCCAGCGCGGCGCAGGGCGCCGGCGAACTCGGCCGCATCCTCTCCGGTCTTCCGGCGATTGCCGCGCGCTCGGTGGCGGTGCTCGAGCAGTTCGAGGCGGCGACCCGCAACGGGTTGGTCCTGGCGCCCGAAACGGTGGAGGCGATCGGCCGCGCCGAGGCCCGCCGCAGCCGCTGGAGCACGGTCGCGCTCTGGCTTATCGCCCTGAGCTTCCTGGGAATCCTCTGGTCGATCCGCTGAGTTGATTGCATTGACATCACGGTGTGATATCATTGCAGTCAAATTGTCGTTTCGCGGGCCAGCCCGGAGTATCAGCCTATGGCCAGCCTCACCGTCCGCAAGCTTGAAGAGGACCTGAAGGCCCGCCTGCGGCTGCGCGCCGCCAAACACGGCCGCTCCGTCGAGGACGAGGTGCGGGTCATCCTGCGCGAAGCCGCCAATGACGCGATTACGGACCCCCGGCCGCCGGCGCCGCAGCGGGCATCCGAGATAAAAGGCGCTGCCCCGTCGCTCGTGCGCGCAGCTCCCGGCGAGCGAAAGGTCACGCTGATCATCGGCGGCGGCATCGCCGCCTACAAGGCGCTGGATCTGATCCGCCGCCTGAAGGAGCGCCACATCCACGTCCGCTGCGTGCTGACACGCGCGGCACAGCAGTTCGTCACCGCACTCAGCGCAAGCGCGCTGGCACATGAGCGCGTCTATACGGATTTGTTCGATCCCGAGAGCGAGTTCGATGCCGGCCACATCCGTCTCGCCCGCGACTGCGATCTCGTCATCGTCGCGCCGGCGACTGCCGACCTGATGGCGAAGATGGCGAACGGCCATGCCGACGATCTCGCTACCGCGATCCTGCTCGCGACCAACCGTCCGGTGCTGCTGGCGCCGGCGATGAATCCGCTGATGTGGGGCAACGCATCGACCAAACGCAACGTCGCGCAGCTTTCGCGCGACGGCATTCACACGATCGGCCCGAACGCCGGCGAGATGGCCGAAGCCAACGAGGCCGGTACCGGGCGCATGGCGGAACCGATCGAGATTGCCGATGCCGCGATGACCTTGCTGGCGCCCGCGCCCACCGGACCGCTGGCCGGCAAGCGCATCCTCATCACCGCGGGCCCGACGCACGAACCGATCGATCCGGTGCGCTATATCGCCAACCGTTCGTCGGGCAAACAGGGTTACGCCATCGCGGCTTCCGCTGCCGCCGCAGGCGCGGACGTCACGCTGATCTCGGGGCCGGTGAATCTGGCCGACCCGCCGGGCGTCGAGGTCATTCGCGTCGAAGCGGCGCGCGACATGCTGAAACAGGTCGAGGCCGCGCTGCCCGCAGACATCGCGATTTTCGCCGCTGCCGTCGCCGACTGGCGCGTGGCGCGCGAGGGAACGCAGAAGATCAAGAAGACCTCCTCCGGCATGCCCCCGCTGCAACTGGTCGAGAATCCGGACATTCTCGCCACGATCGCGCGAATGAAGGACAACCGCCCACCGCTCGTCATCGGCTTCGCAGCCGAGACCGAGCACCTGATCGACAACGCCTCGTCCAAGCTCTTGCGCAAGGGCTGCGACTGGATCGTCGCCAATGACGTGTCGCCCGAAGGCGGCGTGATGGGCGGCGACCGCAACACCGTCCACTTGCTGATGAAGGGTAAGGATGGCGCGGCCACCAACATCGAATCATGGCCCGCGATGATGAAGGACGATGTGGCGGCGGCGCTGGTCGATCGCATCGCCCGCGAGGTCGCGGAGAGAGCAGCATCATGAGCAAGACCGTTGCCGTCGAGATCCAGCGTCTGCCGCATGCCGAAGGGCTGGCGCTCCCGGCCTATCAGAGCGCACTCGCCGCCGGCATGGACCTCGTCGCGGCCGTTCCGGAAGCCGAACCCCTGGTGCTCGCCCCCGGACAACGGGCCATCGTGCCCACTGGACTGATGATTGCGGTGCCGGCAGGCTATGAGGCGCAGGTGCGGCCCCGCTCGGGCCTCGCTGCCAAGCACGGGATCACCGTGCTCAACGCGCCGGGAACCATCGACGCCGATTATCGCGGCGAGGTCGGCG
>JBEIPX010000517.1:0-2251 GCA_040376815.1 Bradyrhizobiaceae bacterium | reverse complement strand
TCGTCAGCGCGCACCATCGCAGACGAAAGCGGGCATGGCCATTGCCTGTTCGCAGGGGATGGCAACAAATGTTGCTGCAATGCAAAACGCGACCCGTTCGGCGCCAGCCGGAACGAGTCGCGTTTGTCTGAAACCTGATTTCGGGAACCCGAACTAACCCGCGGCAGCCGATGGCGCGTTGCGCTGCTTCTTCTTCACGATCTTGTTGAGCGCGCCGAGATAAGCCTTGGCGGACGCCACCAGGGTATCCGGATCGGACGCCCGCGCAGTCACCGAGCGGCCATCCTGCGAGAGCCGCACCGACACCTCCGCCTGCGCATCGGTGCCCGCGGTCACCGCGTGCACTTGATACAGTTCGAGCTTGGCCTCGTGCGGCACCAGCGTCTTGACGCAGTTGAACACTGCGTCGACCGGGCCGTTGCCTTCCTCTTCCGCGATCTTCGACACGCCCTCGATGTCGAGCTTCATGGTGGCGCGCTGCGGTCCCCGCGTGCCGGCAACGACCGTCAACGAAACCAGCCGGATGTGATCGTGCGTGGTCGCCATTTCCTGATCGACCAGCGCTTCGAGATCCTCGTCGAAGATTTCCTTCTTGCGGTCGGCGAGCGCCTTGAACTGCACGAACACGTCATCGACCTGGTTCTTCGACAGCTTGTAGCCCAGCTCTTCGAGCTTGTGGATCAAGCCGGCGCGGCCCGAATGCTTGCCCATCACCAGCGAGGTGGTTTTCACGCCGACCGTCTCCGGCAGCATGATCTCGTAGGTCGAAGCATTCTTGATCATGCCGTCCTGGTGAATACCGCTCTCGTGCGCGAAGGCGTTGCGGCCGACGATCGCCTTGTTGTACTGCACCGGGAACGACGTCGCCGCCGACACGGCCTTCGAGGCATGCGTCAGCGACTTGCTCTCGATGTTGGTCCAGTACGGCACGCGGTCGTTGCGCACGCGCATCGCCATCACAACCTCTTCAAGCGCGGCGTTGCCCGCCCGCTCGCCGATGCCATTGATGGTGCATTCGATCTGCCGCGCGCCGCCGGCGACGCCGGCCAGCGAGTTGGCGACCGCCATGCCGAGGTCGTTGTGGCAGTGAACCGAAAAGATCGCCTTGTCGGAGTTCGGCACCGTCGAGCGGATGCGCTTGAACATGTCCATATATTCTTCCGGCACGGCATAGCCGACCGTATCCGGGAGATTGATCGTGGTCGCTCCGGCCTTGATCGCTGCTTCGACGCAGCGGCAGAGGAAATCGAAATCGGTGCGGGTGGCGTCTTCCGCCGACCATTCGACGTCGTCGATGTGGTTGCGAGCGCGGGTCACGGACGAGATCACCATCTCGTACACCTGCGACGATTCCATCTGCAACTTGTACTTCATGTGCACCGGCGAGGTGGACAGGAACGTGTGGATGCGCCCGCGCTTGGCGGCACGAACCGCTTCGGCGCAGCGGTCGATATCCTTGTGCGCGGCACGCGACAGGCCGCAGACCACGGCGTTCTGCGTGCGTTTGGCGATTTCATGCACCGCCTCGAAGTCGCCGTCGGAAGCGAACGGATAGCCGGCCTCGATGATGTCGACGCCCATGGTATCGAGCAGGCTCGCGACCGTGAGCTTTTCCTCGAAGGTCATGGTGGCGCCGGGGCACTGCTCGCCGTCGCGCAACGTGGTGTCGAAAATGAAGACGCGGTCCTGATTGGACTGGGTGGTGGCGGTCATCGGAAAGTCCTCTGGTCAATTGCGCCGCTTCAGCAGGCGCTAGGGGTTCGGATCGGCTCTCGTCCCCTGAGTGCCCAGGCGCGCACGCCCAGACGGCCCTCAGGGGCTGATAAGCAGAAGGAGCCCGCCAAGAAGGGACGCAGACGGCGCAGCCGAGGTCGCGGGAATGCTGGCCGTAGCGGCCACCCCGTCGAAACCGTCGATATCACTGCGAATCATCATTCCGTGCGTCCTGAGAGACCGACATCCTTGGCCAAAAACCGTTGACGGTTCGTTGCCTCGGGCGCGTCCGGAAGCCGTTCTAGACGAAATTCGGCAACCGGAGCAATGTCAAAAAAGGGGCAGCAGGCCTGCCCTATCCGGTCGCCTACTCAGCCCTTGCCGGCCTGGGGGCCTGTGCCCTTGGCCTCGCTTCCTTTCAGGGCCGCGCGAATTTGCGCGAACTCCCGCTGCGCGTCCTTGCCGACTTTGGGATAGGTCAGTTCGAGGCCCTCAAGCGCGCTCACGATCGCCGAGCCGATCACCACGCGGGCGAACC
>JBEIPX010000063.1:0-10556 GCA_040376815.1 Bradyrhizobiaceae bacterium | reverse complement strand
AGTGCGGCGAAGCTCTGCGGCGGGCGATCGATCACGGCGATCGGCACCTTGTCCGCGATCCCTTGCCAATCTTCCCAGCGGTGGAACTGAGCCAGGTTGTCCGCTCCCATGATCCAGACGAAGCGTGCGCTGGCGCAGCGGCGTCGCAGATAGGCGATCGTATCATGAGTGTAGCGGGTGCCGATGACAGCTTCGAGACAGCTCATGTCGATACGCGGATCGCGGGCGACCTTGCGCGCGGCCTCGATGCGGGCTTCGAGGGTCGGCAGGCCGCGCGTGTCCTTGAGCGGGTTGCCGGGCGACACCAGCCACCAGATGCGATCGAGCTTCAAGCGCTTCATCGCGAACAGGCTGATGGCGCGATGGGCCGCATGCGGCGGATTGAACGAGCCGCCGAGCAGGCCGATCCGCATGCCTGCGGTGTACGGCGGAATCACCGAGCGGAGGTTCAACGTCAGATACTCGTGCAGGACATCACGGCCGCGTCTGCCCGCTGCCGTGGATACGATACTTGAAGCTCGTCATCTGTTCGACGCCGACCGGGCCGCGCGCATGGAATTTGCCGGTGGCGATTCCAATTTCCGCGCCGAATCCGAACTCGCCGCCGTCGGCGAATTGCGTTGAGGCATTATGCAGCACGATCGCCGAGTCCACCTCGCGCAGGAAGCGCTGCGCTGCGGCCTGATCCTCGGTGATGATCGTATCGGTATGATGTGAGCCGTGGTTCTCGATATGCGCGATCGCGCCATCGATGCCGTCGACCACTTTTGCTGCGATGATCGCGTCGAGATATTCGGTGTCCCAGTCTTCGGGGGCTGCGGCCTTCACGCGCGCATCGGCGGCTTGAACCGTTTCGTCGCCGCGGATTTCGCAGCCGGCCGCAATCAGCATCTCGACCAGCGGCTTGAGATGCGTTCCGGCCACCTTGCGATCGACCAGCAGCGTCTCGGCCGCGCCACAGACGCCGGTGCGCCGCATCTTGGCGTTGAGCACGATCGATTTCGCCATGTCGAGTTCGGCAGCCGAGTCGACATAGACATGATTGAGGCCTTCGAGATGCGCGAACACGGGCACGCGCGCCTCGCTCTGCACGCGGGCGACGAGGCTCTTGCCGCCGCGCGGCACGATCACGTCGAGGTTGCCGTCGAGGCCAGCGAGCATCATGCCGACCGCCGCGCGATCGCGCGTGGGCACAAGAATGATCGCGTCTTCAGGGAGACCTGCGTCGCGCAGGCCCCGTGTCAACGCGTCATGAATCGCGCGGCAGGAGCGGAAGCTTTCCGAGCCGCCGCGCAGGATCACGGCGTTGCCGGCTTTCAGGCACAGCGCGCCGGCATCGGCCGCGACATTGGGACGGCTCTCGAAGATCACGCCGACGACGCCGAGCGGCACGCGCACGCGTTCGATGGTCATGCCGTTCGGGCGCTGCCAGGATTCGGTGACCGCACCGACCGGATCGGCGACGTCGCGGATGACGTCGAGACTGTCGGCCATGCCCTTGATGCGGCTCTCGTTCAGCATCAGCCGGTCGAGGAACGCCGACGTCGTGCCGTTCGCCTTGGCTTCGGCGACGTCCTCCGCGTTGGCGGCAAGGATCGCCGGCTGCGCGGCGCGGATCGCGGCGGCCATGGCGGACAGCGCCTTGTCCTTCTGCGCCGTCGGCGCCAGCGCCAGCACCCGCGCGGCCGCGCGCGCCTGGCGGCCGAGGCCGGTCATCAGGGCGGGCAGGTCGGTCGAGCCGTCGATCGCTTTCAAGGGTGCGGACATGGTGGTCTTTGCTTCAGAAGCGGGATTGGACGCCGGTGTACCATATGGTGGTTCCGGCGGCGATATGCCGTTCGGCCCGGTTAGCAGGTGGCCTCGGTCATTGGCCGATATGCGTGTTTCAGGGCTGATCTGGGCGCATGGCAGCTCGGCCATTGGCTGAGTTCGCCCATTCGGAGCTCACTTCCCCGACGGCACATACCCGACCACGAGGTCGTCGCGATGGATCATCTCGGCGCGGCCGGTGATGCCGAGCACGAGGGCTGCGTCCGATGACGAGCGGCCCTTGATCTTCTCCGCGTCCTCCGCGTCGTAGGCGACGAGGCCGCGGCCGATCTCGGCCATGTCCGGCCCGCGCACGACCACCGCATCGCCACGCGCGAACTGCCCGTCGACGCGGATCACGCCGGCCGGCAACAGGCTGCGACCGGAGCGCAAAGCGGCGACCGCGCCCGCATCGATGGTGAGCGTGCCTTTCGGTTCGAGCGAGCCGGCGATCCAGCGCTTGCGCGAGGTGACGGGGTTCGCGGGCGTCAGAAACCACGTGCAGCGCGCGCCTTCAGCGACGGCGCGCAGCGGATGTTCGATCTTGCCGGACGCGATCAGCATGTGCGTGCCGCCTTGCGTCGCGATCTTCGCTGCCTCGACTTTCGTGCGCATGCCGCCGCGCGAGAATTCGCTCGCGGCATCGCCGGCGACCGCTTCGATGCCGGCCGTGATCGACTCGACCACAGGAATGAGTTTCGCGTCCGGATCGAGATGCGGCGGCGCGGTGTAGAGGCCGTCGATGTCGGAGAGCAGCACAAGCAAGTCCGCGCTCGCCATCGTCGCGACGCGCGCGGCGAGGCGGTCGTTATCGCCGTAGCGGATCTCGTTGGTGGCGACCGTGTCGTTCTCGTTGATCACCGGCACCGCGCGCCATTCGAGCAGCTTGCCGATGGTCGAGCGTGCGTTGAGATAACGGCGGCGCTCCTCGGTATCCTGCAAGGTGACGAGAATCTGTCCGGTGCCGATGCCGTGACGGCCGAGCACCTCCGACCATATGCGCGCCAGGGCGATCTGGCCGACTGCAGCCGCAGCCTGGCTTTCTTCCAGCTTCAGCGTGCCGCGCGGCAGCTTCAAGCGCGCACGGCCGAGCGCGATCGAGCCGGACGAGACGATCAGCACGTCACGGCCTTCGCCATGCAGCTTCGCCACATCTTCGGCGAGCGCGGTCAGCCACGATTCGCGCAGTTCGCCTTTCTCCTGATCGACCAGGAGAGCCGAGCCGACCTTCACGACGATGCGGCGGAAGTTGTTCAGAGAAGGCGTGGACATTGTGATGCTTGGGTAACGGAGTTCGGACAAACGGAGCGAAAGCGAACTGAAGCGCGGCGTCAGGCCGCCGGTGTGCTCCACGGCTCCGCGTCCGCAGCTTTCTTTGCCTGCGCCGAAACCGGCGCATCGCCGATGATGTCGAGCAATGCGCGCAGCGCCTCGTCGACGCCCTCGCCGGTCGCGCCGGACATCTTCAGCGGCGTTTTCTTCGCCGCACGCTTCAGCCGCGCCATCTGTTCCTTGAGCTGCTCGGGCGTGACCGCGTCGATCTTGTTCAGCGCCACGATCTCCGCTTTCTCGGCAAGCATCGGATCATAGGCGGCGAGTTCGGTACGCACGGTCTTGTACGCTTTGCCGGCGTGTTCGCAGGTCGCGTCGACGAGATGCAGCAGCACGCGGCAGCGCTCGACATGGCCGAGGAAACGATCGCCGAGGCCGACGCCTTCATGCGCGCCTTCGATCAGTCCCGGAATGTCGGCGAGCACAAACTCGCGGCCACCCGCACGTACGACGCCGAGTTGCGGATGCAGCGTCGTGAACGGGTAGTCGGCGATCTTCGGCTTCGCGGCGCTGACGGCTGAGAGGAAGGTCGATTTGCCGGCGTTCGGCAGGCCGACCAGGCCGGCGTCGGCGATCAGTTTCAGGCGCAGCCAAATCCAGCGCTCTTCGCCGGGCTGGCCGGGATTGGCATTGCGCGGGGCGCGATTGGTCGACGATTTGAAAGCGGCATTGCCGAAGCCGCCATTGCCGCCCTTCGCCAGCACGAAACGTTCGCCGACGGTGGTGAAGTCGTGCAGCAGGGTTTCGCGGTCTTCGTCGATGATCTGGGTGCCGAGGGGAACCTTCAGAACCACATCCTTGCCGGCGGCGCCATGGCGATCTTTGCCCATGCCATTGACGCCCTTCTGGGCCTTAAAGTGCTGCTGGTAGCGATAGTCGATCAGCGTGTTGAGGCCGTCGGCCACCTCGATGATGATATCGCCGCCCCGGCCGCCGTTTCCGCCGCTCGGGCCGCCGAACTCGATGAACTTTTCGCGGCGAAACGCCACGCAGCCGTTCCCGCCGTCGCCGGAGCGGATGTAGACCTTGGCTTCATCGAGGAATTTCATGTTTTACTCGTATAGCAGGGGTCTTTGCGCTTCAACCGCAACATGCGGCGAGGCGGCATTCGCCCTGCAATTTCAAGGGTTGTCCGCGCGGCTTTGGCTTTCTAAACAGGCTTTTTCGGGGCCCGCCCGATTATCCTTAATCCCAGATCCCGCGCAGAACAGTCACCCCGCCATGACCGCCACACCGCATTCTGCGTTTTTGACCGATCACCGCTCCGCGCGGCTGCTCGGCATCGGTCTGATGTTGCTCGGCGTATGCCTGTTTTCGTTCGGCGATGCGCTCGGCAAGCATCTCGTCTCGATCTACGCGGTCGGCCAGTTCCTGCTGCTCCGCTCGATCGCCTCGCTGCTTCTGCTGTCTCCGCTGATCTGGAAGAACCGCGCGGCGTACGCGAAGATGGAGCAGCCAGGATGGCAACTCCTGCGCGTGACGCTGTCAGGCTCGGAGGTCGCGTTCTTCTTCTGGGCTGCGATCTACCTGCCGCTTGCCGACATCATCACCTATTACCTCGCGGCGCCGATCTTCGTGACTGCGGGGTCAGCGATCTTCCTGAAGGAGCATGTCGGCTGGCGTCGCTGGATCGCGGTCGCGGTCGGCTTCTGCGGCGTGCTGATCGCGCTTCAGCCATCGCCGCAATCCCTGAGCTGGCCCGCGCTGATCGCGCTGATGGGCAGTCTCTCGTTCGCCGGGCTGATGCTGGTGACGCGCTCGCTGCGCAACACGCCGGACGTGGTGCTTGCTTCGACCCAGTTCGCGAGCACGCTCGTCATCGGTGCGGTGCTGGCACCGTTCGCCTGGGTGACGCCATCGCCGTCGCACTTCGGCATGTTCATGCTGGCGGGCTGCATCTCGATCGGTGCGCTGCTCTCGATCAATCGCTCGCTGATCCTCGCGCCTGCGAGCGTCGTCGTGCCGTACCAGTACTCGATGATCGTCTGGGCGGTGGCGTTCGGTTACATCGTGTTCGGCGACGTGCCGTCGGTGGCAACGTTCATCGGCGCGGCGGTGATCATCGCGGCCGGTCTCTACATCTTCGTGCGTGAACAGGCGCAGGGCCGTCAGGCCACCGTCGTCGATCCGCCGGCCTGAACGCGGGTGAGAGCTCCCACACCAGAACTCGATGCACGGGGTATCGCCGCCTCGACGCTGCGCGGCATCGGCATGATGCTGATTGCGATGACGATCTTCGGTTTCGTCAATGCTTTCACCAAAGCTGTTCTCATCACATATCCACCGACGGAAGCGCTGTTCATCCGTGGTTTCGCGGCGCTCGCGGTGGTGCTGCCGTTCGTGGCGCGCGATAACTGGGCGGCGCTGCGGACCGTCCGGCGGCCAAGCTTGCAGATATTGCGCGCCATCCTGTCGGGCGGCGATGCGCTGATGTTCTTTATCGCCATCAGCTACATTCCGCTTGCGGACGCGACGACATGCTACCTCGCAGCGCCGATCTTCGTCACGGCGCTGTCGGCGATCTTCCTCGGCGAGCGCGTCGGCTGGCGGCGGTGGAGCGCGGTCGTGATCGGATTCATCGGCGTCATCATCGCGCTGCGTCCGACCAGCGCGTCGTTTTCATGGCCGGCGCTGATCGCGCTCTGCGGCTGCTTCTTCCAGTCGATCTTCATGCTGGTGACGCGTAAATTGCGCGGCACCGACGGCACGTTTCTGTCGCTGACGCAGGTGCTCGCGTCGTTCGTGGTCGGCGCGTCGGCCTCGACGGTGTTCTGGGTGCCGCCGACCTGGACCATCATCGCGCTGCTTCTGATCAGCGGCGTCGTCAACGTCATCGGCGTGTTCTGCCTCAACAGCGCGCTTACGCTCGCGCCGGCGAGCGTGGTGGCGCCGTTTCAGTACACCATCATCATCTGGGCAATCCTGCTCGGCTACCTGGCCTTCGGCGACGCTCCGTCGCTTGCAACGCTGCTTGGCGCGGCGATCGTCACCGGCGCCGGAATCTACATCTTCTTCCGCGAGCGCAAACTGCATCGTGAGATCCAGGCCAACCCGCCGCCGGTGTGATGGATTCTCTAACCTCTCCCCGTTCTGACGGGGAGAGGGTTTAGGAATCACCCCCGCCGCGTGGCGTTGCTCCACGCCTTCAGCGATGCCCACACATGGCGGTTGAGCCGGAAGCGGTCGCATGGCGTCGATGAGCCGAGCGCGAGAAAGCGATGCAGCTCGACGCCGGTCCACTGGAAGCCGCACTTCTCGAGAATGCGGCGCGACGCCGGGTTGATGACACGCGCGCCCGAGACGAGCTGCGTCACGTCGTCGAACTCGTCGAACACGTAATCGATCACGGCGCGGGCCGCCTCGGTCGCGAAGCCGTGGCCCCAGTAATTCACACCGAGCCAGTAGCCGAGCTCCGGCGCGTCCTCGTCGGCCCAATCGATCCCGGCCATGCCGACAGGCGCGCGCTCATGCTCGATCAGGAACACGGTCTCATGCTGCTCGCCGGCGATCGTCTTGATGAAATTCGTTGCGTCGGCCGTCACGTAAGGGTGCGGCAAGCGGCGCGTCATTTCGGCAATACGGCGATCGTTGGCAAGGCGCGCGATCGCTTTTACGTCCGCGAGCGTCGGCTTGCGCAACTGCAAGCGAGCAGTCTCGAGGACGAAGCTACTCCGCCGGCTCAGGGTCTGGGTTGGGCAATCCTGCAACATTTTAGGCTCCTTGGTCGGACATGCTGGCATGTCCGGTGATGCGCGCTGCTCCCCAACAGCGCCGATCAAATCAAAAGGGGAGGCCGGTTTCCCTGCCTCCCCTTTGGAGCCTTGTGTGGCTCTGCCGGTTCATCAGGGACCGGCAGACCACGAATGTGTCTACCGTTTATTCAGCGGCCGCCATCGTCGGAATGACCGAGATGAAGGTGCGGCCGTTGGCTTTGGCGCGGAATTCCACCTTGCCTTCGACAAGCGCGAAGAGGGTATGGTCCGTGCCCATGCCGACGTTGTTGCCCGGGTGCCAGGTCGTGCCGCGCTGACGGGCAATGATGTTGCCCGGAATCACGTGCTCGCCGCCGAACGCCTTGATGCCAAGGCGCTTGCCAGCCGAGTCGCGTCCGTTGCGCGAAGAACCGCCTGCTTTTTTATGAGCCATCGCTCGTCTCCGAATTCGTTCTTTGTGTAACGCGATTCCTTGACGGAATCATTAGGAAATCTTGTCGCTCGGAAGGCTTCCCGAAAGAAGCCTTCAAATCTCGCTCAAGGCCTTAACGTGCAAGCCTTAACTTGTAGCCTTACTTATCGGCCTTCTTGGCTGCCGGCTTCTTCGCCGGAGCCTTCTTGGCCGTGGCCTTTTCCGCCTTCGGCGCCGCTGCCTTGGTCGAAGCCTTCTTGGCTGCGGGCTTCTTCGCAGGCGCGGCGTCAGCTTCGCCTTCCGGAGCCTTTGCGACCTTGGCCTTCTTCGGGCGCGGGCCGACGCTCGGCGCCTTGCCGTCGGTCAGGATCTCGGTGACGCGGATCAGCGTCAGCTCGTCGCGATAGCCGCGCTTGCGCTTCGAATTCTTGCGCCGGCGCTTCTTGAACGCGATCACCTTGGGGCCGCGCTTATGATCCAGCACCTCGGCCGCAACCGAAGCGCCCTTCACGAACGGGGTGCCGAGGACGGGCGTATCGCCGCCGACCACGAGCACTTCGCCGAGCTGGATGATCGTCCCGACGTCGCCGGGGATCTTGGTAATCTCGAGCACATCATCCGGTACGACACGGAACTGCCGGCCGCCGGTTTTGATGACTGCGAACATCGTTTTCATCCTTCGTGTTCGATCCCGGCACTCATGGACAAGCACTAAGGCTAAGTCCTTGGGCCGGCTTCTTATTCAGTCGTTACGGTTCAAGCGCAACCGGATGCAAAACCGGTATCCACTTTCGCAGGCCGCGCTCTATGGGCTTATCGCAGCGGTGGGCATTCGCCCTTGGAGGCCACGAAAATATAACGGCGCGAGACAGGCCCGCGCCGGGATGGCGGACTTATAGCCGCCGAAGCCCCTGAGTCAACGGAAAAGGGGCCGAAACACGCTGTTTCTGGACGTTTCTAAATTTCGCAATTGACGCGGAGGCTGCGTTACTGAGGCGGTCTCCGCCGCTCGGGTCAGGCTGCTCGATTTTTCGAGGCCGGATCGCTGACAAATGCTTCCAGTTGCAAATTTGCACACTCCAGGCTGGCCATTTCAAGCAGGTGTGCCAGTACCTCAGCGTTAGCGCTGACGGCCAAGCGGTGCAGTTGGAGCGTGATGGAGCCAATATATTCAATTAATTCAAAGGCTTGCCTATCAACCATGAGTTTAATCCCCGTGGTGATTCGCGCAACTAAAGTACTCTTCATTTGCGGTTCCCTACAAGTAACCAGCAGATAGGACATGGTGCCGCACGGCTCTTCGATCTTTGGCAACGAAACAATCGGTTCCCCTAGTCGTTATCCACCCGGCCTGCGTCGGGCCGCGAAGCAGGGGCAGACATGGCGGAAGACACCATCGTCCAGACGGGCATCGGCAAGCATGGGGCAACCAAGCTGCCGTCGGTCGAGGTCGACAGCTACAACATCGAACTGAAGGACGAGGATGGGTTCCTTGGCGATCGCGCCAGCAAGCGCGCGTTCCAGGACATTTTGGAGCGCTGGCGCAAGCTTCTGCGCAAGGAGGGCGACGATCCGTTCGGCAAGACGGCGTCGGAAGATATCGGCAAAAGCCAGCTCAGCGACATTCTGCTGGGTGACGATGTAGTTGCTGCGGCGGTGGTGCACAGCGCCATCGAGGAATTCGCGCAGGAACTGGCTTATGTCATCCGCCGATTTCTCAAGACCAAGGCGTGGACCAACACCGAGCGCATCATTGTCGTCGGCGGTTTCCGGCAGGGCCGCCTCGGCGAGCTCGCGATCGCGCGCGCCGACATCATCCTGAAAGCGGAGGGCGAAAAGGCTGATCTCGTGCCGATTCGTCACGATCCCGACGAGGCGGGGCTGATCGGTTGCCTGCATCTTGCGCCGTCGTGGATTTTCGAGGGCTACGATACGATCCTCGCCATCGACATCGGCGGTACCAACATCCGTTCAGGCATCGTCGAGACGCGCTGGAAGAAGGCCAAGGACCTGTCGAAAGCGAAGGTGCTCAATTCGAAGCTCTGGCGGCACGCGGACGACGAGCCGACCCGCGAGGGTGCGGTGAAAAAGCTCGGACAGATGCTGAAAGGCTTCATCAGCGAGGCTGAGAAGGAGGGGCACAAGCTGGCGCCGTTTATCGGCATCTCATGTCCGGGCGCAATCGACGAAGACGGATCGATCGAGAAAGGTGCGCAGAATCTGCCTGGAAACTGGGAGAGCAGCCGCTTCAACCTGCCGGAATCGATCATCGAGATGATCCCGGCGATCGGCGATCACGACACGGCCGTGCTCATGCACAATGACGGTGTGGTGCAGGGCCTCTCGGAGGTGCCGTTCATGCAGGATGTGAAGCGCTGGGGCATCCTGACCATCGGAACCGGGCTCGGCAACGCACGCTTCACCAACCGCCCGGCCAAGGAGAACGGCAAGAAGGGCTAGAGGAGCGCCGGTTGTAAGAGTTCTCTACTTTAGACGATTGCCGGGATTTCGCGGTAGCGGTAGTCTAGGCCCATTGAAGCCATTTATTTCCGGCCCGGCGGGCGCCAATAGAAGCGCCTTACGACCGGCCAGAGGCGCTGATGCGCAAGACAATACTGATGATTGCTTCCGTCATGGCGTCTGCCATCGGTGCCGGGCAGGCGCATGCCGCTCCGGCGCAGATATATGGCAAGTCGGTTGTGGTGACCTGGACCGAGGAACGGCAGCAGAAGATCGTTGGGGAAGAGAACCTTCGCAACGTTCTGCGCAACGCCGAGTTCAGCGTTTACATCAGCGATCAGGGTCGGCCGTTCAGCCGTATGCGCTATTCGTTCGCGAACAACCGCGGAACACTCCGACAAGGCGCGCGCGATCGGGTTGGCGGCGAGGGCGGTGGCGGCCGCAACGTATCCTTCAGCGGCAATACGATGAACGTCACGATGCGAATGGGTGACGGGGGAGCACGCAACCTGATGGTCAATCTTGCGGGCGACAGCTGTAGCGCGCAGGTGATCGTCGGCAAGGAGCAGGGTGCACGGCAAATCCGCACGAAAAGCATGATAACCGGAAACCAGGTGGAAATCCTGTCGATCAAGTCGAGTGGCGCAAGCTGCCGTGTGCAGAGCGGCAACGTGTTCGGAAACTGATGTGATGAAGATTTTCGGACGGCTGAGAGCGATTGCGGTGCTGGCCACGATGATCGTGGTTGCTACAGCGTCGGTTGCGTTTGCCGAAAAGCGAATCGCGCTCGTCGTCGGCATCTCGAAATACGAACACGTTCCGCAGCTCGT
>JBEIPX010000048.1:0-11182 GCA_040376815.1 Bradyrhizobiaceae bacterium | reverse complement strand
CGGCGCGGCGGTGGGGGCCTGCTGGCCGTACATTCAGGCCAAGTTCGGGCAGTTCATCTATGGCTTCTATCCGCATGAGCAGCGTTGGCGGGTCAATCTCACTTTTGCGCTTGGCGCGTTGTTGCTGTTGCCGTTGCTGATCCCGCGTGCTCCCGCCAAGGCCGTGAACGCCGGACTGTTCTTTGTCGCGTTTCCGTTCGTCGCGTTCTTCCTGTTGCACGGCGGCGGCCTGCGTGGCTTCGCCGTCACCTGGGGCCACGACGGCCTGTGGGCGCTGTTCATCAGCATCATCGATATCGGTGAGCGGCTGACGTCATACGGCAATACGTTCACGGCCGCGGCGATCGGTTCGCTGCTGAGCGGGCTCGGCAAGCTGCTATCCATGCTGGGATCGCTGCTGCTTCTCATTCTGACGCCGGTCACGTTGCTGCGTGACCGGATTCAAATGTCGGCGTCCGAGGTGTTCGCCGACCTGGCCGTGACGGGCGTGATTGTCTCGCTGCTGCTGTTTTTCATGGCTGGCGGCATTCGTAACGGCTGGCGCGCGCTGTTCGGCAGCATCGCGACGTTCATCGGCATCGCTGCTGTCATCTACGTGATGGGCCTGCATCGCGGCGGATTGCCCATCGTCGATACGCGGCAGTGGGGTGGATTGCTGGTGACGCTTGTTGTCTCGGTCACCGGCATCGTTGCCTCGATGCCGATCGGCATGGCGCTGGCGCTCGGCCGCCGCTCGGCAATCCCGCTGATCCGGATTTTCTCGATCACCTTCATCGAATTCTGGCGCGGTGTGCCGTTGATCACGGTGCTGTTCTTCGCAACCTACATGCTGCCGCTGTTCCTGCCGGGCAACTTCACAGTCGATGGACTCGTCCGCGTCCTGATCGGCATCGCGCTTTTTGCCGGTGCGTATAACGCAGAAACCATCCGCGGCGGCTTGGCCGCCGTGCCGCGCGGGCAAACCGAAGCCGCCAATGCGCTTGGACTGAGCTATTGGAAGACGACGGGCCTTATCGTTATGCCGCAGGCATTGCGGCACGTCATCCCGGGGCTCGTCAACAGCTTCATCGCGCTCTTCAAGGACACCACGCTGGTCCTGATCGTCGCGATCTTCGATCTGCTCGGCCAGCTGCGTGCGTCGTTCGCCGATCCGACCTGGGCGACGCCGAACACGCTGTTCACTGGCTTTGCGTTTACCGGAATGGTTTACTTCGTGTTTTGCTTTGCGATGTCGCGCTATTCGCTTTTTGTCGAGAACCGCCTGAATGCATTCAAGCGTAGTTAGGACCAGCTTATGAGTATCGATCCGATCGTTGCGGTCGCGGGTCTCAACAAATGGTACGGCGATTACCACGCGCTGCGGGACGTCACGATCGACGTGTCGAAAGGTGAGCGCATTGTCGTTTGCGGGCCGTCGGGATCGGGCAAGTCGACCTTCATCCGTTGCATCAACGCACTCGAGGAATTTCAGGAAGGCCGCATCGTCGTCGATGGCATCGAACTCGGCCCGAACCTCAAACGTGTCGACGATGTCCGCCGCGAAGTCGGCATGGTGTTCCAGAGCTTCAACCTGTTTCCGCACCTGACCGTGCTCGAAAACTGCACGCTGGCGCCGATCTGGGTGCGCAACATCCCGAAGAAGGATGCCGAAGCAACCGCCATGAAGTTCCTCGAGCGTGTCCGGATTCCGGACAAGGCCAGCAAGTATCCGGGGCAAATTTCAGGCGGCCAGCAGCAGCGCGTGGCAATCGCGCGTGCGCTCACCATGAATCCGAAGGTCATGCTGTTCGACGAGCCGACCTCGGCGCTCGATCCGGAGATGGTCAAGGAGGTGCTCGACACCATGATCGACCTTGCGCGCGAGGGCATGACCATGATCGTGGTGACCCATGAAATGGGATTCGCCAGGGAAGTTGCCGACCGCGTCGTGTTCATGGACGCGGGGCAAATCATCGAGTCGAACAAGCCGAAGGAATTCTTCGCCAACCCGCAGCATGAGCGGACCAAGCTGTTCCTCAGCCAGATCCTACGCTGAGACCCGCTATTCGAACGGCGGCTTGATCGCGCTCTTGCGTTCCAGCCATGCCGGCACCGGCAAGTTCTTCGAGCGCAGGAACTCCGGGTTGAACAGCTTCGATTGATAGCGTGTGCCGTAGTCGCACAGCACTGTCACAATGGTCTTGCCGGGACCGAGGTCTTTGGCCAACCGGATTGCGCCAGCAATGTTGATGCCTGACGATCCACCGACGCAGATGCCCTCATGTTCGAGCAGGTCGAACACGATCGGCACCGCCTCGCTGTCCTCGATCAGGTAAGCTTTGTCGACCTTGATGTCTTCGATGATGGGCGTCACGCGGCCGAGGCCGATGCCTTCGGTGATCGAGCCGCCTTCCGTCGATTTGACCTCGCCGTGGCCGAAGTAGTTGTACATCGCTGCGCCGCGCGGGTCAGCGACGCCGATCGCAATGTCCTTCTTCTTTTCGCGCAGGAATGTCGCTGTGCCCGCCAGCGTGCCGCCGCTGCCGATCGAGCAGATGAAGCCGTCGATTTTACCGCCGGTCTGCTCCCAGATCTCGGGGCCAGTCGAAACGTAGTGGGCCTTGCGATTGTCGAGGTTGTTCCACTGGTCGGCGAAGATCACACCGTTGTTTTCGGTCTTGCGCAGTTCATCCGCAAGCCGCCGGCCGACATGCTGATAGTTGTTCGGATTGCTGTAGGGCAGCGCGGGCACCTCGACGAGCTCGGCGCCGAGCAGACGAAGCACGTCCTTCTTCTCCTGGCTTTGCGTCTCCGGGATCACGATGACGGTGCGATAACCGCGCGCACTCGCGACAAGAGCGAGGCCGATGCCGGTATTGCCGGCGGTGCTTTCGACGACGAGGCCGCCTGGCTTCAGTTCGCCGCGTTTCTCCGCCTCGAGGATCATCTGCTTGCCGGCGCGATCCTTTACCGACTGGCCCGGGTTCATGAATTCGGCCTTGCCGTAGATATTGCAGCCGGTCAGTTCGGAGGCACGCTTGAGCTTGATGAGGGGAGTATTGCCGATGGCTTCGACGACGCCGTTATGAACTGTCATGTGTGAAATCGCACTCAAGGCCGCGTTGAGCGCGCGGCGGAGGTTAGGGAGAGAGATTGGGTGGAATCTAGTTGACGCCTCGATGCTGCACAAGTGCGCGGCACATTGCTGAGCTTCACGCTCGTTTGGCGAACACAACCTGACGCACGTCGATGTTGCCCGAAAGGAAACCAGCCTCGCAGTAAGCGAGATAGTACTCCCACAGTCGCCGGAATCGCTCATCGAATCCCATCGGCGTCAGGTTCGGCCACGCGGCGCGGAAATTGTCTCTCCATGCCGAGAGGGTCTTGGCATAATCTTGCCCGAACACGCGCTCACGAATGACGGGTATTCCAAACTTCTCACCGAAGGCCTTGAGGATGCTCGGCGATGGCAGCATCCCGCCGGGGAAGATGAAACGCTGAATGAAGTCGACCTCCCGCCGATAGACCTCGAAGAAATTGTCCTGGATCGTGATCGCCTGAATCCCCGCAAGCCCGCCCGGCAGCAGCCGATCGCTGATCTGGCGGAAATACCTCGGCCAGAACTCTTCGCCGACGGCCTCGATCATTTCGATCGACGCTATACGGTCGTAACGATCCTGCTCGTCGCGATAGTCCTGGAGCTTGATCTTGACCTTGTCGGCGAGCCCGGCGTCGCGAATGCGCTTTTCCGCAAAATCGCGCTGCTCGGTCGAGATGGTCAATCCAACCACGTTCGCATCGTAGGTTTTTGCAACGTACTCCGCGAAGCCACCCCAGCCGCAACCAATCTCCAGCACCTTCTGTCCGGGGCGGATATCGATGGCCTCTGCCAGGCGACGATACTTGTTGATCTGCGCGGCGGTGAGGTCGTTCGTCCCGTCCTCAAACAGCGCTGACGAATAGGTCATGCTCGGATCGAGCCATGACGAATAGAACGCGTTGCCGATATCGTAGTGGGCGTGAATGTTGTTACGTGCTTGTCGCCTGGTGTTGCGGTTCAACCAGTGGCGTACGAGTTGAACGACGCGCGCCAGCGGATTGCCATGCAGCAGCGTCTTGATCTGGTCGTGATTGACGCAAAACAGATACAGGAACTGCGTCAGGTCCGGCGTATCCCATTCGCGGCGCAAATAGCTTTCCGCAAGCCCGATGTCGCCGCCGTTGGCGAGCCGCCACGCGACATTGTGATCGTAAATCGTCATCGCGGCCGCCGGTCCCGGCGCATGCCCGCCACAACGGACAGTACGTCCGTCAGGCAGGGTGACGTCGAGGCTGCCGCGGCTTAGCCCCACCGCAAAGGAGAACGCCATCCGCATGACGCGCGGAAGATCGGCGAGCTCCGTCTCGATCGCCTCCCGCGTCAGGTGGATCGTTTCGCGCGCTGGCTTTACAGACTGTGAAACCGACTCTGTGGACATGGGCGAGAAAGACTTGGACGAGAAAGACATGGGCGAGAAAGACATGGGAGTAACCGTCAATTCGAAGCGGCACCGTGGCCGTACGTCGATTCAAGGGGCGCTCCAGCAGATGTCCGGATTCCAGATGTCATGGCTCCAGACGGCGCGCTCGCCAGCCTGTCGCCAGCCTCCGCGCTTTTCGCTGCTGCTTCCGAAACCAGCGTCGCGCCTTTCAGCCAAAGACGCAAGGCCTCCCAATGGATCGCGGCAACGATTTTGAAGGTCACCAGGGGCAGCGCAAAAAGGGATCCGAGCAGCGACCGCGTCGTCATCGCCCGCCGCGTGCCGTGGAAGGTGGCCGAGAGCAGGGGGCCGGTGCTGTCCGTTTCGAGAATGCGCAGCTTGACGTCCTCGTCCGGCGGCGACACGCGGAAACGATAGCGCATCGGCATCTCGATGAACGGCGACACGTAAAGCAGCTTCTCCTGCTCCTGCCGGATGCCGGCGGCTGAGCGCTGGTCGGCCGTGACCGGCAGCACGTAGGAGTGGATCGCACCGAACGTGTTGCGCACCTCGTAGATCGCGAGCGCCAGCTCGCCGTTCTTGTCGTAGCAAAAGTAGACCGAGAGCGGATTGAACGTGTAGCCGAACAGGCGCGGGTAGCAGAGCAGCAGAATGCGCCCGCCATCAAGGTCGATACCGTGCTCGTGAGCGCGCCGGCGGACATATGCTTTCAGCGGTGCGCCATCGCGCTCGCCATGATCCTTCTCGTGGAAGCTGTAGACGGCGGCGCGGTTGACGCCGAACAGCCGCGACTGCCGGTCCGCCTCGGGAAGACGGTCGAGGTCCACGAGCAGGCTCATGACGCGGTAGGTGAAGCGATGCCCCATCGGCTTCAGCCGCGCATGCATCACGTCGCCGAAGTAGAGCGCGGCGGCAGGTTGCCCTTCCGGCAACCACAATTCGGGTCGGTCGCTCGACATATGTTTGCCCGATCGTTACTCGGCCGCTTGCGCCAGCTGCGGCTCCGGGTCACGCCAGGGTACCGTGGCGCCGAGCGCTTCCGCAACCGCAAGACCGGAGCGCAAACCGTCTTCGTGAAAGCCGTAACCGGTCCACGCTCCACAGAACCATGTATGCCGTTTTCCCTGAATGTCACCCAGGCGCTTTTGCGCCGCGAAAGCCGTGGCGTCGTATTGCGGATGATCACAAAGGAAACGTCCGAACGTCAGTTCGGGGGCGGGCGCGAACGGCGGGTTGAGGCTGACGAACAGCGGCTTGTCCTTGTCGATGCCCTGCAGCTCATTCATCCAGTAGGTGATCGCGACGTCGTTGAGGGGAACGTCTTCACGCTGCCAGCGCAGGAAGTTCCAGGACGCCCATGCGCCTTTACGCGCCGGCATCAGCCTCGGATCGCGATGCAGATAGGCGACGTTGGGGGCATAGGGGATATCGCCGAGTACCGAGCGTTCGGCGTCGCTGGCGTCGGACAGCATCGCCAGCGCCTGATCGCTGTGCGCGGCGATCACCACGTGATCGTAGGTTTCGGCGTGACCATGGCTGTCGCGGACGACGACGCCACGGCTGGTGCGTTCGATCGCGGTGACAGCGCAACCCACCCGCATGCGGTCGCGGAAGTTGGCGGTGAGCTTCTCGACGTAGGTCTGGCTGCCGCCTTTCACCGTGCGCCAGACCGGGCGCTCGTAGTGCATCAGGCGATGATTGTCGAAGAAGGTGACAAAGTTCTCGGCGGGGAAATCCAGCATCTTGTCCGACGGTGCCGACCAGATCGCGGCACCCATCGGAACAAGATAGTCGGTGAGCAGTCGCTTTGCGTAGCCGCGTTGCGCGAAATATTCACCGAGCGACAATCCGCTCATGTATCCTGAGGCGCGATCCGCGACGCTCTGGCTGTTGAACTTCAGAATGTCCCTCAGCATCCACAGGAACGACGGCGAGAGGATGTTCTTGCGCTGGGCGAACAGGCCGAAGAACAGGCTGGCCCAGGTCGTTCCGCCGCCTTTCCACTCGAAGCCGCCGTTGTCCGCCGACACCGCAAAGCTCATGCAGCTTGCGACCGTCTCAACGCCGAGATACGCGAACATCGCGGTCAGTTCGGGATAGTTGAGTTCGTTGTAAACGATGAAGCCGGTGTCGACCGCGATCGGCTGTCCGTCATAGTCGACAGTAACCGTGTGGCTGTGGCCTCCGGGGCGAAGTTCGCGCTCATACACCGTGACCGGATATCGATTCGAGAGGGCCCAAGCTGCAGCGTTGCCAGCAATTCCCGTTCCAACAACTGCAACGCGCATTTCCGTTCGACCCCCTTATGACGTGATGTCGCAGCAAATACGGGGTTACCTCGCACGGGTTTCATCGAAGGATGCCTCATCGGCGCGCAGCCGGTGCGCCAGATCGCGCGAGTATCCGCAGATGAAATCTTGGTAAGGATACGAGGCCGATTCGCGCCTGATCCGCATCCAGTCCTTTAGTCGCAGGCCTTGCTTGCCGATCGGTGCGGGGCCGACCAGCGTCAAATCGATGCACAGGATCGTCGCCGGGCGGCTGTCCGCGGCTGCCGCGGGACGGTAGAGTGGATCGGCACGGGGTAGGGCCAAAACAGAGAAAAGAGTGTTTCCGTTGCTAGGAATAAGCCCATCTTGCCGTTTGGGCCGGCGTTGGTGTGATTCATCGGGCGTATCGATGCGGGGTGACAAGGTTTCGGCTGGAAGGACCGGCGTTCGGCACAACCTTCGCACCGGTGCGGCCTTGCTTGTCGCGGCCTTCACGTCTGGTTGCATTCTGCAAAAGGACCTGCCTGACCCGGCGCTGGATGTGCCTGCGGCATACAAGGAGGCGCGTGACCGAGGTGCTGAACAGCCGCCGGCGCTCGATTGGTGGCGCGGCTTTGGCTCGCGGGAACTGACGACGCTGATGGAAGAGGCACAGACCGTCAATCTCGACATCGCGGCCGCGACGTCGCGCATTCTGCAAGCGGATGCGCAGGCCCGGATCGCCGGAGCGGCACTGCTGCCGTTCGTCACGGCGGACGTCAACGCGAGCCGGTCGCGGTCGTCGGGACGGAGCACAGGCGGTGGATTGACCACGGGCCGCGAGTTCTCGAACTACTCGGCGTCGCTGAGCGCCAGCTATGAGATCGATTTCTGGGGCAAGAACCGCGACGCGACCCTGTCCGCCGAGGAACTGGTCAAGGCGACCAAGTTCGATCGCGACGTGGTCGCGCTGACGACACTCGCAGCTGTCGCAAATGCCTATTTCCAGGTTCTGACGGCGCAGGATCGCATCCGCATCGCGACCAACAACATCGCCAGCGCCCAGCGCGTCTACGATGCCATCAAGCAGCGGCTCGATGTCGGCACCGGCACCGATCTCGATCTCGCGCAGCAGGAGAGCGTGCTGGCGAGCCAGAAGGCCTCGGTGCCGCCGCTGCGCCAGACCCTGGCCCAGAACGTCAATGCGCTGGCAACGCTGGTGTCGCGGCCGCCGGAGAGCATAAATGTGGCGGGTGGGGCGTTGCGCCGGCTCGCCTTGCCGCGCGTGACGCCGGGATTGCCGTCCGAGCTTCTGATCCAGCGGCCGGACATCCGCCGCGCGGAAGCGTCGCTCGCATCGACGACGGCTGATGTCGGCAGCGCCCGGGCGCAGTTCTTCCCGAGCATTCAACTGACCGGGCAGGGCGGCTACCAGAGCGCGGCGCTGGCGTCTCTGTTCACGCCGCAAGCGGCCTTCTTCAACCTTGCCGCCGGCGCCACCCAGCCGATTTTCGATGCCGCGCGTATCCAGAGCAACTTCGATTTGCAGAAGGCGCGGCAGGACGAGGCGCTGCAAACGTACCGGAAGACCGTCGTTTCGGCCTTTGCGGACGTGGACAATGCGCTGGTGGCCTTGCGGCAGACCTCCGAGCGGTTGCGGCTGCAGACGGCGGTCGTTTCGGCGTCCCGCCGGGCCTTCGACCTCGCGGAACAACGGCTGCGAGCCGGCACAACCGACATCATAACTGTGTTAAACACACAACTGACGTTATTTCAGGCTGAAGATTCGCTCGCGCAGATCAGCCTGTCGCGTTTTCAGGCGATCGTCAGCCTCTACCAGGCATTGGGGGGTGGCTGGACGCGGGAGCCGAGAAGGACGGTCGATGCTCTTTAAGCCGGACGGGAAAGACACCGTGCAGCCGCCAGGCTCGCGGATGCGCGGCCGTGTGGTGTCGATCGCCCTCGTGCTCCTGATCGCGGGCGGCCTTGGCTACATCCTCTGGGGAGCTTTTCAGAAACGGCAGTCCGAGACCCGGACGCGGCCCGACCTGGCGGTACCGGTGCTGGCGGCATCGCCGAAGGTCGCCGACGTTCCGGTCTATCTCGATGGCGTCGGCAGCGTGCGTGCGCTCAACAACGTCACCGTGCGCGCGCAGGTCGAAGGCAAATTGCAGTCGGTCAACTTCAAGGAAGGCCAGGACGTCAAGGCGGGTGACATTCTCGCCGAGATCGACCCGGTCATCTATCAGGCGCAGTACGATCAGGCGGTGGCCAAGAAAGCGCAGGACGAAGCCCAACTCGCCAACGCCCGCATCGATCTTACTCGCTATCAGCAGCTCGCCGCTTCGAATGCAGGCTCGAAGCAGCAGGCGGACACGCAGAAGTCGCTGGTGGCGCAGTTCGAAGCGCTGGTGAATGCGGATCAAGCACTGATCGACAACGCCAAGGCGACGCTCGATTATACGAAGATCGTCGCGCCGATCAGCGGCCGCGCGGGCCTGCGTCAGGTCGACCAGGGCAACATCATCCGCACGTCGGACGTCAACGGTCTCGTGGTGCTGACGCAGGTGAAACCGATCGCTGTGATCTTCAGCCTGCCGCAGCAACAGATCGTGCGGGTCAACGCGGCCGCGGGCAAGGGCCCGCTCAACGTCGACGTGTTTGCCGGCGATGGCCGTACCGTCGCCGATACCGGCACGCTCGAAGGTATCGACAATCAGGTCGACCAGACGACTGGCACGGTGAAGCTGAAAGCACTGTTTCCGAACGAGACGCTCGCACTGTGGCCCGGCCAGTTCGTCAACGTCCGGCTCAAGGTCGAAACGCTATCGCAGGCGACCGTGATTCCGGCCGCAGCCGTGCAGCGCGGGCCGCTCGGACCGTTCGTGTATCTGATCAACGAGGGCGACACCGTTTCCGCGAAGCCTGTGACGGTGACGCAGCAGAACGAAACCGAAGCCGTGATCGCCAGCGGAGTCGCCGCCGGCGACCGGGTCGTCATCACCGGCTTCGCCAACCTGTCCGACGGCGCCAAGGTGATGGTCGGCCGCGACGGGCAGGGACCGTCGCAGGATCTCGCGCCGCGCAAGCAGCAAGGCCGTTCCGGCGGCCGTCCGCGCTAGCCGCATGAGGGCAGCTCCGAAAGAGCGACATGAGTAGCGTCTCCGAACCGTTCATTCGCAGGCCGATCGCGACCTCGCTGCTTGGCATCGCTCTGATGATCGGCGGGGCGCTCGGGTACTGGGCGCTGCCGGTCTCGGCATTGCCGCAAGTTGATTTTCCGACGGTCCAAGTGACGACGCGGCTTCCGGGCGCAAGCCCGGATGTGGTGGCCTCGCTCGTGACCGCGCCGCTCGAGCGGCAACTCGGGCAAATTCCGGCGCTGTCGTCGATGAACTCGACAAGCTCGTTCGGCGTCAGCCAGATTTCATTGCAGTTCGATCTCGGCCGCGACATCGACGGCGCGACGCAGGACGTGCAGGCCGCGATCAATGCCGCCGCAGGCATCCTGCCGCGCAATCTGCCCTATCCGCCGACCTACGCGAAGGTGAACCCTGCTGACGCGCCGGTGATGACGCTGGCGCTGACGTCGGAAACCGTGGCGCTGCGCGCCATGAGCGATCTCGCCGACACGCAGCTTGCGCAACGGCTCAGCCAGATCTCAGGGGTCGGCCGCGTTTCGGTACTCGGCGGTTTGAAGCCCGCGGTGCGGGTGCAGGCCGATCTCGCGCGGCTCGCGGCCTACGGCATCTCCATGGAGGATTTGCGCACGGCCATCGCCGGCGCCAACGTGTCGGGCCCGAAAGGTTCGCTCGACGGACCGCAGCAGGCCTACACCATTGCCGCCAACGACCAGATCGCGGCCGCCAACGCTTACAAGCCGATCGTCATCGCCTATCGCAACAACGCGCCGGTGACCATCGGCGATGTCGCCCGCATCATCGACGGGCTTGAGAACGACAAGACCGGCGGCTGGTTTCAGGGTGTTCCGGCGGTCATCATCGATATCCAGCGCCAGCCCGGCGCGAACGTCATCGAGGTCGTGCGGCAGATCCGCGCGGAGATTCCGCGGATGCAGCGCGCGATCCCAGCGGCGGTCAAGCTCACTGTTGTCAGCGACCGTACTGTCACGATCCGCGCGTCCGTGCACGACGTGCAGTTCACGCTGGTGCTGAGCGTCATCCTCGTCACACTGGTGGTGCTGCTATTCCTGCGCTCGATCCGAGCCACGATCATCGCCGGCGTCGCGTTGCCGCTGTCGCTGGTGACGAGTTTCGGCATCATGTATTTCGCCGGCTTCAGTCTCGACAACCTATCGCTGATGGCATTGACGATCGGCACCGGCTTCGTCGTCGACGATGCCCTCGTGATGATCGAGAACATCGTGCGCCATATGGAAGAGGGCGAAGGGCCGATGGAGGCCGCGCTGAAAGGCGCAAGTGAGATCGGATTCACCGTCATTTCGCTGACGGT
>JBEIPX010000275.1:0-4741 GCA_040376815.1 Bradyrhizobiaceae bacterium | reverse complement strand
CATCCGCTCTTCGCCCAAGTCAACCAGATCGTAGTAGATCGCGCGCGTGACCTTCGCCCACAGATCGGCGCGGACGTGGAGATAAGGCGTCAGCCCATCGTCCTTGTCGCGTTCGAAGCGCAAACCGTGATCCTTGTCGCAGGTCACCCAGTCGTCGACGTTGGTGCGGGAGCGGAGCGTTCCGCCCTCATCGCCCTCGCGAGACATCTCGACGGCAAGAAACGGAGCGTCGTCGACCCGGATTCCGACTTTTTCAACCGGCGTCACCAGGAAGTGCTTGCCGTTCTCGCGTTTCAGGATCGTTGAAAACAGCCGCACCAGTGCCGGCCGCCCGATCGGCGTGCCGTTGTAGAACCAGGTGCCGTCGCGGGCGATCCGCATGTCGAGATCGCCGCAAAATGGCGGGTTCCACAGATGTACCGGCGGTAAACCCTTGGCGGATGAACCGGCACCCGCCTTGCGTGCAGCATCGGTCAGGCCGTCGAGACTTTGCGCAGTTTGCCCTTGGTTCGCCATGGTTAGTCCGGACTGTACGGCATCATTCTGGCACGAATGATGCACTGAATTTTGGCGGAAGTCTCCTGATCGTGATCCGGCCGCTATCCCCTGGCCGATAAGGTGGGGATAGCCACATTCAAGTCATGCAGGCCTACCGCTTGGGCCTAGCATGAGGGAATCATCCGCGATGACGCCGCGATCCGGCGTAACAGGCGCGTAACAGACTGAGGAGCTGCTCGTGACTCGCACTGACAAAACCGGCACGGAAAGCGTCGCGAAGCTGGAGGACGCCATCGTCCGCTCCGCCGAACAGATCGCCGGCAGCATCCGATCCGCGAAGGAAGCCATCGGAACCGTCATTTTCGGCCAGGACAAGGTGGTCGAGAGCGCACTTGTCACAATTCTCTCCGGCGGACACGCGCTTCTGATCGGCGTGCCGGGTCTCGCGAAGACGAAATTGGTCGAAACGCTCGGCATCACGCTCGGGCTCGACGCCAAGCGCGTGCAGTTCACGCCCGACCTGATGCCATCCGACATTCTCGGCGCCGAAGTGCTCGACGAGAGCGCCGCGGGCAGGCGTTCGTTCCGCTTCATCGCCGGACCCGTGTTCGCGCAGCTGCTGATGGCCGACGAAATCAACCGCGCCTCGCCGCGCACGCAATCGGCGCTGCTGCAGGCGATGCAGGAGCAGCACATCACCGTCGCCGGTGCGCGGCACGACCTGCCGAAGCCATTCCACGTGCTCGCGACGCAGAACCCGCTGGAGCAGGAAGGCACCTACCCGCTGCCGGAAGCGCAGCTCGACCGCTTCCTGATGGAAATCGATGTCGACTACCCGGATCGCGACGCCGAGCGGCGCATCCTGTTCGATACCACCGGCGCCGAAGGCAGCCACGCCAAGGGCGCGATGACGGCCGACGAGCTGATGACCGCGCAGCGTCTCGTGCGCCGCCTGCCCGTCGGCGATTCCGTCGTCGAGGCGATCCTCTCGCTGGTGCGCTCAGCACGTCCGGGCCCGGACGGCGGCGACGCGGCGAAGTTCATTGCATGGGGTCCCGGCCCGCGCGCGAGCCAGGCCTTGATGCTGGCGGTGCGCGCCCGCGCCCTGCTCGACGGCCGCCTCGCTCCGTCGATCGACGACGTGATCGATCTCGCCGAGCCGGTGCTGAAGCACCGCATGGCGCTGACATTCTCGGCGCGCGCCGAAGGGCAGACGATCAGAAACGTGATCGCGCAGCTCAAATCGCGAATTGGATAAGGCGAACTGGAATAGGAATGGCCCAGCCAAATCGCGAAGCCCCGCAGACCAAGGCCGTCGACGCCGCAATCGGGAAGAGCCGGAAACTCGCCGCACGCTTGCCGAGGCTGATCCTCGAAGCGCGGCGTGTTGCGGCGACGGTGATTCACGGGCTGCACGGACGGCGGCGCGCGGGCGCCGGCGAAAACTTTTGGCAGTACCGCCATTTCATGAACGGCGAGCCGTCGAACAACGTCGACTGGCGGCGGTCGGCGCGCGACGATCATCTGTACGTGCGCGAACGCGAATGGGAATCGTCTCATACCGTCTGGATGTGGATCGATCGCTCCGCGTCGATGGATTTCAGTTCGAATTTGACCGAGTGGAGCAAGCTCGACCGCTCGCTGGTTGTCGCATTCGCGCTCGCCGAGGTGCTCGTCCAGGGCGGCGAGCGCGTCGGCATTCCCGGCCTGATGCGGCCGACGGCCAACCGCAACATCATCGAAACGATGGCGCAGGTCATTCTGCATGACGCCGGCGAGCAGCCGAGCCTGCCGCCAAATTTCGCGCCCGCGCCGTTCTCGGAAATCGTGCTGCTGTCCGACTTGTGGAGCCCGGTCTCCGAATTCCAGGGCATCCTGTCGCAACTCGCATCCAACGGCGCGCGCGGTCACGTCGTGCAGATCGTCGATCCCGCGGAAGAAACGTTCCCGTATTCGGGCCGCGTCGAGTTCACCGAACCCGAAGGTCGCAGCAACATCACCGCGGGCCGCGCGGAAAAATGGCGCGCGGACTACCAGTCGATCGTCGCCAGCCATCGTGACGGCCTTCGCGCGGCGGTCGGCAGTTCCGGCTGGAGCTTCACCATCCACCGGACCGATCGCGGCCCGACGGAGCTTCTCTTTGCCATCCATGGACGAATGGGCGCAGGCGTTCATTCCGTCTACGGCGACCGCCCGTCCGAGCCAAGCCTTGCGAGCAAACCCGCATGATGGGTCTCCCTCTCGCTTTCGCGCAACCGTGGCTTCTGGCGGCGCTGATCGCGCTGCCGGCGCTGTACTGGCTGTTGCGCGTGATGCCGCCGCGGCCGAAGCGGATCGATTTTCCGCCGACGCGGCTGCTGTTCGAGATCGCACCGAAGGAAGAAACGCCAGCACGCACGCCGTGGTGGCTGACCGCGCTGCGGCTGCTCGCCGTCGCACTCGTGATCATCGCCGCCGCCGGGCCGATCTGGAATCCGCCGACCGGCGTCGCGCGCTCGACCGCGCCGCTCGTCGTCCTGATCGATGACGGCTGGAGCGCCGCCTCGAGCTGGGACACACGCATTCGCGCGGCAGACGAACTGATCGCCAACGCCGAGAACGATCGCCGCGGCGTGGCGCTCGTTCCGCTCTCCGAGACGGCTCGTGACATCACGCTGATGCCGGCCGGCAACGCGCGCGTCGCCGTGCGGCAGATTTCGCCGAAGCCGTTCGCGGTCGAGCGCATCGATACGCTGCCGGCGGTGAGCCGGTTCCTCGCGGCAACCGGCGCGGCTGATCTGGTCTGGCTGACCGACGGTATCGATACCGGGCGCGGCGCGGAATTCATCGAGGCGTTGGCCAAGGTCGCCGCCGACCGCAGCCTGACGATCTTCGAGGGCGGCACGGCACCCGCACGCGCCCTTGTCGGCGCGGAGAACGCCGCATCGAAGATGGTCGTGAAGGTGCTGCGTCCCGTGAGCGGCGGCGCCGACGCCGGCCTGATCCGCGCGCTCGACCAGAAAGGTTCGCCGCTCGGCGAAGCGCGCTTTAACTTCTCGGCAACCGAGCGCGAGGTCGATGCGGCGTTCGAACTGCCGGTCGAACTGCGCAACGACATCGCGCGGCTTGAGATCGCAGGCGAGCGCTCGGCCGGCGCCGTGCAGCTTCTCGACAAGCGCTGGCGCCGACGCGCGGTCGGCGTCGTCACCGGGTCGACCAGTGACACGGCACAACCCTTGTTGGCATCCACGTTCTACCTGACACGTGCGCTCTCGCCGTTTGCCGACGTGCGGCTCGGCGAACGCGGGTCGCCGGCGCAGGCAGTGACGCAACTGATCGAGCAGAAGCTGCCGATGATCGTGCTCGCCGATGTCGGCACGCTGCCGCAGGAGACGCGCGACAAACTCACCGCATGGGTCAATCAAGGCGGCGTGCTGGTGCGCTTCGCCGGTCCCCGCCTCGCGCAATCCGACGACGATCTCGTGCCGGTGAAGCTGCGCAAGGGCGGCCGCAGTCTCGGGGGCTCCCTGACCTGGGAGAAGCCGCAGCAGCTCGCGTCGTTCTCCGCCGACGGCCCGTTCGCAGGATTGCCGGTGCCCAAGGATGTCACGGTCACCCGGCAGGTGCTGGCGGAGCCGGATGCAGCGCTCGCCAGCCGCAGCTGGGCTCAGCTCGTCGACGGCACCCCGCTCGTCACCGGCGACCAGAGGGGCAAGGGCGTGATCGCTCTTTTCCATGTCAGCGCGGATATGCGCTGGTCTGATCTGCCTTTGTCTGGCAGTTTTGTGGAGATGCTTCGGCGAGTCGTTGACATGTCGGGCTACACAGCGAATCCGGGTCCAGGCGCCGCCTCCGAGGCGGGCGTAGAAACTGTTGCCCCGGTCCGCATCCTCGATGGCTTCGGCGCATTTGGTCCGCCGCCCTCCACTGCAAAGCCGATCCGCGCCGACTATCGCGACCGCGCCAGCCTCGATCACCCGCCCGGGTTCTACGGTCCGGCCGATGGCCCGATCGCGGTCAACACGCTCGCGAGCGCCGATCGCCTCGCCGCGCTCGATACCTCCGCGCTGAAGGCGCAGCGCGCGACCTACACCAACGCGGAGCCGCGGGATCTGCGCGGGTATCTGCTCTCGGGATCGCTCGGACTGTTCCTGATCGATGCGATCATCGTCGCGCTGCTCGGCGGCGGCCTCGCGGCGCTGCTGCGGCGGCGTGCAGCAACCGCCGCACTCGCGCTTGCCGTCGCACTGTCGACGATCATGAT
>JBEIPX010000372.1:0-3707 GCA_040376815.1 Bradyrhizobiaceae bacterium | reverse complement strand
TGCTTCCAGTTGCTCGAAAAACAACAGTTCCGTTGGTTGCCCGGCGTTTCGGCCTCGGCTAAACCGTGCCCTCCGCGGCTGGCATCTGCCGCCCGATTCTCATGATTTTCTGAAGGCTTCCATGCATCGCTACCGGTCCCATACGTGCGGCGCGCTCCGCGACAGCCATATCGGCGAAACGGTTCGGCTTTCCGGCTGGTGTCACCGCATCCGCGACCATGGCGGCGTGCTGTTCATCGACCTGCGCGACCACTACGGCCTGACCCAGTGTGTCGCCGACCCGGACTCGCCGGCCTTCAAGACGGCCGAGACGCTGCGCTCGGAATGGGTGGTGCGGATCGACGGCAAGGTGCGCAAGCGCCCGGCCGGCACCGACAATGCCGAGCTGCCGACCGGCATGGTCGAGCTCTACGTCAGCGACATCGAGGTGCTCGGCGCGGCCGACGAACTGCCGATGCCGGTGTTCGGCGATCAGGAGTATCCGGAGGACATCCGCCTCAAGTACCGCTTCCTCGATCTGCGCCGCGAGACGCTGCACAGGAACATCATGACGCGCGGCGCGATCGTCGATTCGATGCGCCACCGCATGAAAGATCAGGGCTTCTTCGAATTCCAAACGCCGATCCTGACCGCGTCGTCGCCGGAAGGCGCGCGCGACTTCCTCGTGCCGAGCCGCATTCATCCGGGCAAGTTCTACGCGCTGCCGCAGGCGCCGCAGCAGTACAAGCAGCTGCTGATGATGTCGGGCTTCGACCGCTACTTCCAGATCGCGCCGTGTTTCCGCGACGAAGACCCGCGCGCCGACCGCCTGCCGGGTGAGTTCTATCAGCTCGACGTCGAGATGAGCTTCGTCACGCAGGACGACGTGTTCGCGGCGATGGAGCCGGTGATCACCGGCGTGTTCGAGGATTTCTCCGAAGGCAAGCCGGTGACGAAGAACTGGCCGCGCATTCCGTTCGCGGAAGCGCTGCGCAAGTACGGCTCCGACAAGCCTGACCTGCGCAACCCTGTGATCATGCAGAACGTGTCCGAACCGTTCCGCGGCTCCGGCTTCAAGATTTTCGCGCGCATGCTCGAAGAGCCGAAGAACGAGGTGTGGGCTATTCCCGCGCCCGGCGGCGGCAACCGCGCGTTCTGCGACCGCATGAACTCGTGGGCGCAGGGCGAAGGCCAGCCGGGCCTCGGCTATATCTTCTGGCGCGAAGGCGAGGAGAGCGGCGCGGGTCCGCTGGCGAAGAACATCGGCCCCGAGCGTACCAAACAGATCGCCGAGCAACTCAAACTCGGCGTCGGCGACGCCGCGTTCTTCGTCGCCGGCGATCCCTCGAAATTCTGGAAGTTCGCAGGGCTGGCGCGCACGCGCGTTGGCGAGGAACTGAACCTGATCGACAAGGACCGGTTCGAACTGGCCTGGATCGTCGACTTCCCGATGTACGAGTACAGCGAGGAAGAGAAGAAGGTCGACTTCTCGCACAACCCGTTCTCAATGCCGCAGGGCGAGCTTGAAGCACTCGAGACGCAGGATCCGCTGACGATCAAGGCGTTCCAGTACGACATCGCCTGCAATGGCTACGAAATCGCCTCCGGTGGTATACGTAATCACCGCCCGAAGACGATGGTGAAGGCGTTCGAGATTGCCGGCTACACCGAGCAGGATGTGGTCGAGCGCTTCGGCGGCCTCTACCGCGCGTTCCAGTACGGCGCACCGCCGCACGGCGGCATGGCGGCCGGTGTCGACCGGATCGTGATGCTGCTCTGCGGCACTACCAACCTGCGGGAAATTTCGCTTTTCCCGATGAATCAGCGCGCGGAAGACTTACTGATGGGGGCGCCTTCGGAGGTGACTACCAAGCAGTTGCGGGAGCTTCATATCAGGCTCAATCTTCCGCAAAACTGATCGGCTAAAACACTTAACCGAAGGCCCGACCCGGCGGCCGGAACAATAACTTCGGGACTCAATAAGCGTACAGCGAGGGGAATTCGGTATGGCGTCATCGTACTCTGACGATCTGCGCGCAGCGGCGCTTGCGTTTCATGAATTCCCCAAGCCGGGCAAGCTCGAAATCCAGGCGACCAAGCCGCTTGCCAATCAGCGCGACCTGGCGCTGGCCTACTCACCGGGCGTGGCGGCCGCGTGCGAGGCGATCGCCGCCGATCCGGCAAAAGCCGCCACGCTGACGATCCGCAGTAATCTCGTTGCCGTCGTGTCGAACGGCACGGCCGTGCTCGGCCTCGGCAACATCGGTCCGCTGGCGTCGAAACCGGTGATGGAAGGCAAGGCGGTTCTGTTCAAGAAATTCGCCGGCATCGATGTGTTCGACATCGAGATCGACGCGAAGACCGTGGATCAGGTGGTCAATACCGTCGCCGCGCTCGAGCCGACTTTCGGCGGCATCAATCTGGAAGATATCCGCGCACCGGAGTGCTTCGAGATCGAAGCGCAGCTCAAGGAGCGCATGAAGATCCCGGTGTTCCACGACGACCAGCACGGCACGGCGATCATCGTCGGCGCGGCAGTGCGCAACGCGATGGAACTGACCGGCAAGGATTTGTCGAAGATCAAGATCGTGACGTCGGGTGCGGGCGCGGCCGCGCTCGCGTGTCTCAATCTGCTCGTCTCGATGGGCGTGCAGAAAAAGAACATCTGGGTCAGCGATATCGACGGCCTCGTGCACGAAGGCCGCAACGAGAACATGGATCGCTGGAAATCGGTCTACGCGCAGAAGACCGACAAGCGGAAGCTCGCCGATGTTATCGGCGGCGCGGATATTTTCCTTGGCCTGTCGGCGCCGAACGTGCTGACACAGGACATGGTCAAGCAGATGGCGGACAAGCCGCTGGTGCTGGCGCTCGCCAATCCGACGCCGGAGATCATGCCGGACGACGTGCGCGCGGTTCGGCCCGATGCGATGATCTGCACCGGACGTTCGGACTTCCCGAACCAGGTCAACAACGTTCTCTGTTTCCCGTTCATCTTTCGCGGCGCACTCGATGTCGGCGCGACCGGCATCAACGAGGAAATGAAACGCGCGGCGGTCGATGCGATAGCGGCGCTGGCGCGCGAGACGCCGTCGGACGTGGTGTCGCGCGGCTCCGAGACCGGCGAGGCGCAGGGTTTCGGGCCGGGACAATTGATCCCGAGCCCGTTCGATCCGCGGCTGATTCTGCGCATTGCGCCTGCTGTGGCGCGGGCCGCGATGGCATCTGGGGTGGCGACACGGCCGATCACGAACTTCGACGACTATCAGGCCCAGCTCGATCGTTTCGCTTTCCGCTCCGGCCTCGTCATGAAGCCGCTGTTTGCGAAGGCGAAGACGCAGCCGATGCGCGTGATCTACGCCGAGGGGGAGGACGAGCGCATCCTGCGCGCGACGCAGGTGGTGCTGGAGGAAAAGCTGGCGCGGCCTATACTGGTCGGACGCCCGGCGGTGGTCGAAGCGCGCATCGAGCGCTTCGGACTAAAAATCCGCCCCGGCCACGACTTCGATCTGGTCAACCCGGAAGACGATCCGCGTTATCGCTCCTACGTGCAGAGCTACATTACGGCCGCGGGCCGGCACGGTGTCACGCCGGATGCGGCGCGCACACTGGTGCGCACCAATGCCACTGTGATCGCGGCGCTGGCGGTGATCCGCGGCGAGGCGGACGCGATGATCTGCGGCGTCGAAGGACGCTACATGAGCCATCTGCGGCGCATCCGCGAAGTC
>JBEIPX010000554.1:0-1978 GCA_040376815.1 Bradyrhizobiaceae bacterium | reverse complement strand
GCGTCCGCACCAAGGAACTCGCCTACTTTTCGAAGTACGGCAAACCGATCTGGAGCGAGCCGCGCGGGCTGGACGCCGGCTACAAGTGGCCGCAGTTCTCGATCCATCGCGGCATCCTGCAACAGATCCTGCTCGATACGGCGATCGAGCGCCTCGGCCGCGACAACATCCTCACCAGCCATCATCTGTCGCACTTCAAGGAGATCGACGGCGGCGTGCGCGCGAGCTTCGTCGACAAGACGACCGGCAACAACGCCGGCATTTATGACGGCAACTTGCTGATCGCCGCCGACGGCATCCATTCGGCGATCCGCGCGAAGCTCTATCCGGACGAAGGCCCGCCGATCTGGAACGGCCGCATCCTCTGGCGCGGCATCACGGCGAGCAAAGCCTTCCTCTCCGGCCGCACCATGATCATGGCCGGGCATCAGACCTTGAAGTTCGTCTGCTATCCGATCTCGAAGGAGCCCGACGCGAGCGGCAACTACCAGATCAACTGGATCGCCGAGCGTGAATTCGATCCGAGCTATCGGTGGCGGCGCGAAGACTATAACCGCGCGGCGAAGCTCGACGAGTTCCTGCCGTGGTTCAAGGACTGGCGTTTCGACTGGCTCGATGTGCCGAACCTGATCAAGGACTGCGCGCACGCCTACGAGTATCCGCTGGTCGACCGCGATCCGGTCAACCGCTGGACCTTCGGCCCGGTGGCGCTCTTGGGCGACGCCGCGCATCCGATGTATCCGATCGGCTCGAACGGTGCGTCGCAGGCGATCCTCGATGCGCGCACGCTGACGCGCGAAATCCTGAACCGCGGCGAGACCATCGCGGCACTCGAGGCCTACGAGGCCGAGCGGCGCCCCGCGACCACCGAACTGGTGCAGCTCAATCGCCGCAACGGTCCCGAGCAGGTGATGCAGCTTGTCGAGGAGCGCGCGCCCGATGGTTTCAACGTCGTCACCGACGTGCTGTCGCAGCAGGAGATGGAAGACATCGTCAACAACTACAAGCGCGTCGCCGGTTTCCAGGTCGAGGCGCTGAACGCCAAGCCGCCGATCGTCTCGATGCCGCAGCCGCGCGCGGGCTAGTGTCCCGATTCCGAAGTTCGCATCAGTCTGCAGCGCTCTCGTTTTCGAACTTCGGAATCGGAAGGACACTAGCAACTTACTGATTTAGTGTGGCTTTGGTTCGGAAGTCCGCATGACGAAGGCGCAGCAACAATGATGCGGACTTCCGAACCGCCACACTAGCGTTACTCGCCCAACCCGTGCGCGACGACCTTGCGCATCACGTTCGGCAGCGCTTCGCCTTCTGCATCTGCAAGAGAAACCCAGCGCATGCCGTCCGGCGCACGCGTGCGCGCGGATACCTTCGCAACATAGACGGCGAGTTCGAGCGGAAAGTGGGTGAAGACGTGCGTCACCACGCCCGCCTTGCGATGCCACTTGCCGATGCCGCTCAGCACGGGCGCCTGCTTCAGCGCCGCCTTGTCGTCCTGTCCAGCGATCCAGTCCGACGTCGGTACTTCGGTCATGCCGCCGAGCAGGCCCTTCGCCGGCCGCGTGCGCAGCAGGATCTCGTTGCCGCGCGTAACGACGAAGGCCGCGCCGCGCCGCAGTTCGCCGGTCTTCTTGCGCGCTTTAAGCGGAAACGTTTCCTGATCGCCGCGCGCCAGCGCCGCGCAGTTGTCGTTCAGCGGACAGAGCGAACATGCGGGCTTCTTCGGCGTACAGATGGTGGCGCCGAGGTCCATCAGCGCCTGCGCGCTGTCGCCAGCGCGCGATGGACCGAGCAGTGTTGCAGCAAGCACCTTGATGCGCGGCTTGGCGCCAGGCAGCGCCTCTTCGACGGCATAAAGCCGCGACACGACACGCTCGATGTTGCCATCGACCGGCATGGTGCGGCGGTCGAACGCGATCGCGGCAATGGCGGCGGCGGTATAGGGCCCGACGCCGGGGAGCGCCAGCAAGCCTGCTTCCGT
>JBEIPX010000247.1:0-5308 GCA_040376815.1 Bradyrhizobiaceae bacterium | reverse complement strand
CCGTCCGCACCCGCGGCCCCGGATCCAGCGTGGTTGGCATGTACGCCGAGCTCGCTCGAATACGACAAAACGATTTCCGGATGCACCGAGGTTCTGGCGCGCGGAACGAAGGAAACTGCCGCAGAACGGTCGAGGGCATACGTCGTTCGTGGCACCGCTTACGGTTCGAAACGCGAGTATGACCGGGCAATTGCCGACATGACGGACGCGCTGCGTGTCGATCCGAAGAACGCCTCAGCTTATTTCAGCCGCGCAACGAACTACGCCAACAAGGGCGAACAAGACCTTGCCATTGCGGATTACTCCGAGGGTCTGAGACTGGAACCAAGATACATCAATGCCTACGTGTTTCGCGGGCATGGCTATCTCAAGAAGCGTGACTACGATCGAGCGATTGCGGATTACACCGAAGCGTTGCGGCGCGATCCGAATTACAGCACCGCTTACCTCGTTCGCGGCAACGCATATCGCGCCAAGGGGCAGTACGACCAGGCGATCGCCGATTACAATAGATGGATTGTCATCGCTCCGAGCGATGCCGACGCTTACAATCATCGAGGCGTTTCCTTCGCCGGGAAGCGCGAATTCGACCGGGCCATTGCTGACTACACTGAAGCGCTTCGGCTTAATCCAGCACTTGAGGAAGCGAAGCGAAATCTCGAACAAGCCAGGCTGGCGTCCAAGCCACCGCTCGCAATCGAATCCGCTGCCTCATCGCAACCGTCTCAGCCCGCGCCCGCCGTTACCGATCGCCGCGTTGCGCTGGTGATCGGCAACGCCGCTTACCGTAACGTCCCGGTGCTGGCGAATCCGCCGCGCGACGCGCAGACGATCGCGGATGCATTGCGCAAGACCGGATTCCAGACCGTGAAGCTGCAAGCCGATCTCGGCCGCGAGGCGCTGATCAATGCGTTGCGGGAGTTCGCGCAGTTAGCGGAAAAAGCGGACTGGGCCGTCGTCTATTACGCCGGTCACGGCATCGAGGTCGGCGGCGTCAACTACCTGATCCCGGTCGATGCGAAGCTCGCTTCCGACCGCGACATCGGGTTCGAGGCGGTTGCGCTCGATCAGGTGATCAATGCGGCGGAACGCGCCGGAAAGCTGCGCCTGATCGTGCTGGATGCCTGCCGTGACAATCCGTTCGCCAACCAAATGAAGCGCAGCCTGACGGTTGCGTCGCGCTCGGTTTCGCGCGGGCTTGCGCAGGTCGAACCGGACGCCGGTACGTTGATCGTGTACGCAGCCAAACATGGCGAAACCGCGCTCGACGGGGAGATCGGCAGCGTCAACAGCCCGTTCGCGGCCGCTTTTGTGAGGAACATGCAGCAGCCGGGCGTCGAGGTGCGACGCCTGTTCGACAATGTCCGGGACGACGTGATGGAGACGACCAAACGCCGGCAGCAGCCGTTCAGCTACGGTTCAATCTCCGGACGGCAGGATTTCTATTTTGTCGCAGCCAGATGACGAACTTGTAATATAAAACAGGGCGGTCACCGGCCGAACCGGCGCCTTTTTCAGAACGACCAATACACGGCGAATTGTCGCCAAAACGATTTAAGGGGAGTGGACGATGAGCGGTTCGCAGGGTTTCCGGCGGCAGACGATCCGGATGGCCGTTGCCGCAGGGCTAATGATGGCATCGACGGGCATCGCGCTGGCGCAGGATGCGCCTCCCGTGCCGCCGACCGATCCTGTCGCCAAGGCGGCATTCGACGTCCTCGACAAGCACTGCGCCCGCTGCCACCAGACCGGCAAGCTGGTTTCGCGCGAACGGCCGGCCAAGAACTTCGGCAACGTGCTCAAGATCGATGAACTCGCCGCGACGCCGCATCACATCCTTCCCGGGAACCCGCTCGGCTCGAAGCTGTTCAAGCAGATCGTCGACGGCGAAATGCCTTACGACGTCGCTTACGAGGGCGAGACCAAGTATCCGCAGGTGTCGGAAGCCGATCTCAAGGCTCTGGAGAACTGGATCACCTCGCTTGGTGCGAGCCAGACCGCCTCGTGCGAACAGCACAAGTTCATCGATCCGGCGGCGATGGTCGGCTTCATGGCCGCCGACATCGAGAAGGTGACGCGCGCGCGCCGCGAGACCACCCGCTACCTGACGCTGACGCATCTGGCGAACATCTGCGTGAGCCCCGAAGCGATGAAGGTCTATCGCCAGGGCGCGATCAAGTTCATCAATTCGCTGAGCCACTCCTCGGACGTGGTCAGGCTGGAGCCGATCGATCCGGAAGAGACGATCCTGCGCATCAACCTCAACGACCTCGGCTGGAGCGCGGCCGATTGGGACAAGGTGCTGGCGGTCTATCCCTACAACGTCGAGCCGGACGTGCAGCTCAACAGCGTGCTGAGCGGCGCGACCAAGACGGCGCTGCCGTACGTGCGGGCCGACTGGCTGACGTTCACGGCGGCGCAGCCGCCGCTCTATGACGAGCTGCTGAAGCTGCCGACCACGTTCCAGAAGCTCGCCAAGGAGCAGGGCGTCGACCTCGAACGCAACATCCGCACCTTCGTCGCGCAGCGTTCTGCCTTCCAGAAATCCGGCGTCAGCCAGAACAACCGGCTGATCGAGCGGCATCCGTCCAAGAGCGGGTTCTTCTGGACCTCGTACGATTTCGGCGGCAACCGCGGCAGGCAGAGCCTGTTCGAGCATCCGCTCGGGCCGGACGGCAAGGATGCCTTCGAACACGATGGCGGCGAGACGATCTACAGCCTGCCGAACGGCTTCCAGGGCTACTACCTGAACACGGCCAAGGGCGAGCGGCTGGACAAGGGGCCGACCTCGATCGTGCGCGACCTCTCGCGCAAGGATCTTGCGGTGACCAACGGCATCTCCTGCATGGGCTGCCACGACCAGGGCATGCGCAAGGCCAAGGATGAAATCCGCGATCACGTCACCAAGGGACGCAGCTTCTCGCGCGAGATGCGCGAGACGGTCGACGGGCTCTATCCGCCGACGGCGAAGATGGACGCCCTGATCGAGGCGGACGGCAAGCGCTTCACCGATGCGATGGTGCGCGCCGGCCTCACGCCGACGCTCAAGCTCAACGGCGTCGAGATGATCAACGCGCTGTCGAAGCGCTACGAGGACGATATCGACATCAACCTCGCGGCGGCCGAGTTCGGCATCGACGCCAAGGAGTTCAGGAGTTCGTCGGGCGATGTCGACCAGAAGCTGCGGCCGCTGGTTCGGCGGCTGGAGCAGGGCGCCATTCCGCGCGATCAGTTCGAACTGGTGTTCCGCGATCTCGCCGAAGACCTGACCGACCTGAAACTCGTCGACATCAAGACGCCGCAGCCGAAGAAGAAACTCGTCACCGCCAAGCGCGTCGACGATCTGTCGCTGACGTCGGACAAGGACTCCTATCATCAGGGCGACAGCCCGGTGTTCACCATTGTCTCGCCGCGCGACTGCTTCCTCACCCTGACAAACGTCGATGAAAGGGGCGAGGGCACCGTGCTGCTGCCGAACAAGTTCCAGCAGGAGAACCGCATCAAGGCCAACGTCCCGATCGAGTTCCCGGGCAAGGGCGCGCCGTTCCAGTTCAAGATGAAGGACAAGGGCGTCGAGACGGTCGTCGCGGTCTGCGCGGCAAAGGCCGACGGCGGCGACAAGATCGAGCACAACTTCACCCGCTCCGCCTTCACGCAGGTGCCGAACTACACCAAGACGCTGGCGCGCTCGATCGCGGTGGTCGCAGCCAACCCGAACGCAGCCAGCGCAGTTGCCGGAACCACCAATACCGGTGCGCCGGCAGTCGGCGGACCGAAGACGCCGCCCCGTGAAGACTCGCGCGCTTCCGCCCGCGCAGCAATCAAGCTCGACGTGCGCTGACGGCGAAGCATCGAAGACACGGCATCAACGATAAAGGCCGGCCCGCAGGGGCCGGCCTCTTTCTTTGCGGGCAGCGCTTTGTTTTGTAGAACGCGGACAACGGTCCGCCGGATTACGTCAGGGATGTGAAGTCAACCGAGGGCGCTGGACAGGGTTCCAGTTTTCCACACAATAGGTCGTTGTACCGGTTGATTCGTAAGTGAGTGGCGTCTGCGTCCGTTCCTCTCACACGGACTTTCCTGGATGGCGCAAGACAAAGGATTTGCCCGGCAGCTTGAGATTGTGAGCCGCTGGAGAGTGCTGGCCGAACAGCGCCTGGAATATCTGAACGAACTTTATGTCAGCGGGCGCTGGCGCCGCTATCACACCGAACAGGCGTTCGTCGATAACATCCGTGACGCGAAACGCGCAGTCGAAGCCTGGCGCGCGCTTGAGCCGCTCACCGGAAGCCGTGTTGCCGACGTGGACGGACTTCTCAGATATGCGGATCGGCCGATGGCCGATGCGTCTGCCGAACTGCTGCCGTCGATCGGAATTTAGCGAACGGCGTTGGTGCCGATCACCACTTGGGCGAAGCGTGACGCGCCTGCCACGGTAAGATCCCCGGTAATGGCTTTCGCGTGGTCGAGGCCCACCACCGCGCCGCGCGGCGTTCCCGAAATCATGTTGTTGTTAACGAGCGCTGCGCCAGCGCCCGGCATCACCGACACGCCGATGCCGATGAAAGCATTGCGGATGACGTTGCCGGTGATGGCGACGTCGCGCATGTACTTGCCCCAGCCGGCCATCATGCCGAACGAGGGCGCGCCCTCGATCACGTTGCCGGTGACGGTGGTGTCCGCCTCGATGTAGATGCCGATGCCGGCATCGTCGTCCGGTATGGTGCCGATCGGCCGCTTGGGCAGCAGGTTGCGGATGAGGTTGCCCTGCACGATCGCCATGCGGCCGCCCTCGTTGAAATTGCAGACCGAGACGCCGACCGCGGCGCCGTCGACCGTGTTGTTGGCGATCACTGCGCCCTCGAACGCGAACTCCGAGTAGAGCGCGACCTCGCGCACACCGCTGACGCTGTTGCCGGTGATCTGGATGTTGGAGGCCGAGTTACCGCGCACGGCGGAGTAATCGCAGTTCCTGATGCGGTTGCCCTGGACGACGACATTCGCCGCACGGAAGGCGTTGATGGCGTTGCCGTGCTGGCCCGAGCCGCCGGGACCGGCCTTGATGTCCTCGATGCGGTTGTCGATCACGAGCGAACCGTCGTCGCCGATCGTGTGGCGCAGGATCTCGATGCCGTTGTCGGACGTGCCGATGATGGTGTTCTGCGCGACGAGCAGTCCGACCGCGTCGAACGACACGACGCCGGTGGTGAAGATATCGCGGATGACGTTGTTGCGGACGTCGCCGGAGGTCTGCTCCAGCCAGATGCCGTTGCCGCCGCTGCCGATGACTTCGCAGTCGGCGATGCGG
>JBEIPX010000052.1:0-10963 GCA_040376815.1 Bradyrhizobiaceae bacterium | reverse complement strand
TCGCGGTCCGGTTGATCTCGGTCTCAGCGTGGCTGATCGCGGCGCTCAGCATTCTCGGACTGCTGAGGCCGACGACGGAAGCCCTCGATTCGATCGCGATCGATCTCGGCGGCTTGCGGCTGTCGCCCCTTCTCGTCATCAAGCTCGTCGCGCTGTTGGCCATCACGCTGTGGATCGCCAACCTCGTCAGCAATTTCATCGAGACCAGGATCAATCAGTCGCACGACCTGACGCCGTCGGTGCAGGTGCTGCTGATCAAGCTCGTGCGGCTGCTGCTGATGATCGTCGCGGTCGCGCTGGTGCTTGGCGCCGTCGGTATCAACCTTGCCGCGCTTGCCGTCTTCACCGGTGCCGTCGGCGTCGGCATCGGCTTCGGCTTGCAGAAGATCGTCGCCAACTTCATCTCGGGCGTCATTCTGCTCGCCGACAAGTCGGTGAAGCCCGGCGACCTCGTGACAATCGGCGACAGCTTCGGCCGCATCAATACGATGAACACGCGCTACATCTCCGTCGCCGCCGGTGACGGCCGCGAGTTCCTGATCCCGAACGAAGACCTGATCACGCAGAAGGTCGTCAACTGGACCTACACCGACAAGGATACGCTGGTGAAGGTTCCGTTCTCGACCAACTACGACGCCGACCCGCGCAAGGTCTGCCAACTCGCCGTCGAGGTCGCCTCCGCAACCGCGCGCGTCAAGAAGGACCGGCCACCGGGATGCCAGATCACCGAGTTCGCCGAGTACGGCATGCGCTTCTCGCTGACATTCTGGATCGCCGACCCCTACGCCGGGATGGATAACGTCAAGAGCGACGTGATGATGTCGCTGTGGGATGCGTTCAAGCGCGAAGGTATCCGCGTGCCCTATCCCGTCCGCGATATTCGCGTCCGCGGCACCTTGCCGATCGATGCGACGCCTGAGAATCCGCCATCGCCCGCATGAAATTTGCGTCACCTCTCGTTCCGGCAACGCTGGTCAAGCGTTACAAGCGCTTCCTGGCCGATGTGGTGCTGGGCGACGGCGAAACCATCACGGCTCATGTCGCCAATCCCGGTGCGATGACCGGACTGCAAGCGCCGGGCGCGCGCGTATGGCTCTCGCGCTCGCCGAGCGCGACGCGCAAGCTGCCGTATTCGTGGGAGCTGATTGAAGCCGACTTCGGCAGCGGCCTGGAGCTCGTCGGCGTCAACACGGGACATCCGAACGGTATCGTCGCCGAGGCGCTCGCGGCAAACGCCATTCCCGAACTGGCCGGCTACACGTCCATCCGCCGCGAGGTGAAATACGGCGCATCCTCGCGGATCGATTTCCTGCTCGAAGGTGCTGGGCGTCCGCTCTGCTATGTCGAGATCAAGAACGTGCATCTGATGCGCGAACGCGGCCGCGCCGAATTTCCGGACTCGGTGACTGCGCGCGGCGCGAAGCATCTCGATGAGCTCTCCGCAATCACGGCAACGGGGGCTCGCGCCGTGATGCTGTACGTGATCCAGATCGGCTCCGCGACCTCATTCAGCCTCGCGCGCGACATCGATCCGGTCTATGGCCGTGCGTTCGACCGCGCCCGCGCCGCGGGCGTGGAGGCCCTCGCGCGGTCGTGCCGGATCACGGTCGACGGGCTGAAACTGGCGGACGTCGTCCCGATCGAGCCCTGAGCCAAACGACCGGCAGCCATTCCGATGTTTTGCCAATGGCTTAGTAGCGAAGCCCACGCTTGCATGAAGGCCGACAATCCTTAGATTAGCGGAAACCCCCTCGAATCTGTTGTGCCCCGATCCCGATGAACTACGTCGAAGCTACCGAGACCTCGCTCCGCAAGACCGGCCAGATCAAGCTGCATGGTCCTTCCGCGTTCGCCGGCATGCGCGCCGCCGGCGCGCTGGTCGCACGCTGCCTCGATGAGCTCGCCGATATCGTCAAGCCGGGCGTTCCGACATCGGTGATCGACGACTTCGTCCGCGATTTCGCCTTCAGCCACGGCGCCTTTCCGGCGACGCTGATGTATCGCGGCTACCGCTACGCGACCTGCACGTCGATCAATCACGTCGTCTGCCACGGCATGCCGGGTGACCGGCCGCTGAAGGAAGGCGACATCGTCAACGTCGACGTCACTTTTATAGTCGATGGGTGGTACGGCGATTCGAGCCGGATGTATGCGGTCGGCGAAATCGCGCGCAAGGCGCAACGGCTGATCGAGGTGACCTACGAAGCCATGATGCGCGGCATCGCTGCGGTGAAGCCCGGCGCAACCACCGGCGACATCGGTCATGCCATCCAGAGCTTCGTCGAACCGCAGCAGATGAGTGTGGTGCGCGATTTCTGCGGCCACGGCCTCGGCCGCATGTTCCATGATGAGCCGAACATCATCCATGTCGGACGTCCGGGCGAAGGCGTCCCGCTCAAGCCCGGCATGTTCTTCACCATCGAGCCGATGATCAATCTCGGCAAACCGCATGTGAAGATTCTCTCCGACGGCTGGACCGCCGTGACGCGCGATCGCTCGCTGTCGGCCCAGTTCGAACACTCGGTCGGCGTCACCGAGACCGGCGTCGAGATTTTCACGCTCTCGCCGGCCAAGCGCGACAAGCCGCCTTACGTCTGACACTGCGCCCGCTGCGCCGCCCCAAATCGCCCATAGGCGCGATTCTCGTTCCGGCAAGCACGATTTCTTGCCGTTTCCAAGCTCGTCCAAGGCGCGCATGCTGCCCGGCTGGAAGGTATGCCGCGGCCCATGACTGTCGAACCGGACGATAATCAGCAGCCCGCTGGGTTCTCCGAAGCCCCGCACTATCACGGCCACCGCGAGCGGCTGCGCGGCCGTTTCCGGGAGGTCGGGCCGGATGCGCTCAGCGACTACGAACTGCTGGAAATGGTTTTGTTTCGCGCCCTGCCCCGCCGCGACGTCAAGCCGATCGCCAAGGAATTGATCCAGCGCTTCGGTTCGTTTGCCGAGGTGGTGCACGCCCCGGAAGCACGTTTGCGTGAAGTCACCGGCATCGGGGATACCGTGGTCGTCGAGATCAAGCTGATCGCAGCAACCGCGAGCCGCGTCGCGCGCGGACAGCTCAAGCAGCGCAAGCTGCTCTCGTCCTGGAGTGCGGTGATCGATTACTGCCGGACCTCGATGGCGTTCGCCGACAAGGAGCAATTCCGCATTCTGTTTCTCGACAAGCGCAATCAGCTGATTGCCGACGAATTGCAGCAGGTCGGCACGGTCGACCACACGCCGGTCTATCCACGCGAGGTGGTGAAGCGGGCGCTCGAACTGTCGGCGACCGCGATCATCCTCGTGCACAATCATCCCTCCGGCGATCCGACGCCGTCGACCGCGGATATTCAGATGACCAAGTCGATCGTCGATATCGCCGGCACCCTCGGCATCCAGGTTCACGACCACATCATCGTCGGCAAGAACGGCCATGCCAGCCTGAAGGGCATGAAGCTGATGTGAGAGCAGCGCCTGTCCGGCGCGCGCGGCCACCGCCTGGCACGGCACGCTCTCCGAGATGGGCAGGGTCGTTATTTCGAGCACAATCGCGGTTGGGCCGATCGGCCAGTCCCTGTCGGACCGGGGCGAGCCCATCGGCGACGGCGGCAAGGGATTTGAGCATGCGTTCCCTCGCTTCGCGTGGTGGGTGGAAGCGGCAAAGGCGCAACGGCAGCGCAAGCCGCCGCCGTATTGAACGCGGACGTATCGGGCCGTGGACGCGCTGAAGCTCCTGCGCGAGTCGCTACTGCCGCACCATGAAGAAGGGATCGGCACTGTCGGGCACGCGCCGCCATTGTGCGTTATCGTCGGCCTGAAAGCGCCACATATCGCCGCTGGCCGATTGCAGCACCAGTTCGCCGCGATCGAGCCGCCACGCGCTCGGTGCGAAAGCTGCAACGATCGGATCGCAGCGCGGCTTGAGGAAGGCCTGGAAATTGTCGGGGCCGGCTTCGTTGTTGGTCAGCGTCAGGCCGCAGACGACGCGGTTGTTGCCGCGGACCATGTTCCAGTCGCCGATCATCTGATCCATCGACTTGGCCAGTGAGCGCGCGGCGACGAGGTCTTGCAGGATGTAGACGCCTTCGTTGGTGCGCAGGCCCTCGAAGATGCCGGTCTCGACCTCGGTGAAGTCGATCACCGGCTGGCCCTTCGAATCCTGCAGCCGCACGATATCGAGACCCTTCACCGCCCATGACGCGACGTCCTTCGTGAACGGCAGCGCCTCGGCGCAGCCCTTCTCGAGTTCGAGCTTGGATCCCTGCCCCACCGCATCGGCCTTCAGCGTCAGCGCACAGGTCTTGCCGCGCTCGGCCGTGGACAACTCCCACTGGCCGACCATGTCGTTGGCAAGCTTGTTTTGCGCATCTGCGCCGACGCTCGCCAGCATCAGGACCGCCACCGCGCAGCAAAGCTGCGCGATGCGTGTCAAACGTCCTGATAACTGGCGCCGCATCACTGGCGATGGCCCTTGAACGGCGTTTCAGCGATCGGCGTCAGCGGCGGCTTGCCATCGAACCAAGCCAGCAGATTGTTAACGACAAGCTGATCCATCGCGCTGCGCGTCGTCACCGACGCGGAGGCGATGTGCGGCAGCAGCACGACGTTCTGCATCGCGCTGAGCGCCGCCGGAACGTTCGGCTCCTGGGCAAACACGTCGAGACCGGCGGCCATGATGGTGCCGTCCTTCAGCGCCGCGATCAGCGCCTCCTCGTCCACCACCGAGCCGCGCGCCACATTGATCAGCACGCCACGCGGGCCGAGTGCTTTCAGCACCTCGGCATTGATGATCTTCGCCGTCGACGGTCCGCCCGGCGTGATCGCGATCAGCGTGTCGACGTCCTTCGCCATCTCGAGCAGGTTCGGGTAGTGCTTGTTGCTGACGCCCTTCGCCGGATTGCGCGAATGATAGACCACCGGCACCAGCGACGCTTCGAGGCGGCGGGCGATCGCCTGCCCGATACGGCCCATGCCGACCATTCCAACCGTGCGATCACGCAGCGAGCCCTGGCTCAGCGGGAAGTTCTGCGTCATCCAGTGCCCGGCGCGCAGATAGCGGTCGGCCTTGATGAACTCGCGCAGGGTCGCGATCAAAAGCCCGAGTGCGACGTCGGCGACCTCTTCGGTCAGCACGTCCGGGGTGTTGGTGACCATGATGTTGCGATCGATCGCATAGGTTGCGTCGATGTGGTCGTAACCGACGCCGAAACTCGACACGATCTCCGCTTTCGGAAACCGCGACAGCATCGCCTTGTCGGCCTGCACGAGCCCGGTGACGGCGATGCCCCGGATGCGGGCGGCGATATCGGCGCCGAGCCGGCTCAGATCGTGCTGATTGTTGAATTTGTGCAGAATGAATTTGTCGTTGAATCCGTTGTCGACGACCTTCTTCGAGGGGCCATAGATCAAGAGATCGACCTTATCGGCAGCCATACCAGTTCCTTTCCCCAAAACTCATACTCACCAACCCCATGCTCAAACGTGTGTGGCGGTTCGGGCGGCCGGCTGGCCCGGTGATCGCCGCTGCGGCGCAGCGCTCCCCGGCGAATGTCAGGACGGCAGCGCGCTTTCGTGCCAGCGGCGCAGCACACGGTGCGACACCAGCGCGAGAACCATGTAGATCACAATGCCCGCGATCGACAGCAACAGCAACGCCGCAAACATGCGCGGGATGTTGAGCCGGTATCCGGATTCCGCGATCCGGTAAGCCAACCCCGACCCCGATCCGGCCGAACCCGCGGCGATTTCCGCGACAACCGCGCCGATCAGCGACAATCCGCCAGCAATCCGCAGTCCCCCGAGGATATATGGCAGCGCCGCTGGTAACCGCAGATGGCGGAGCGTTTGCCATCCCGTAGCGCGGTAAAGTTTGAACAGCCCGGCCAGATTGCGATCGACCGAACTCAGCCCCAGCATCGTGTTCGACAGCACGGGGAAGAATGCGACAATCCAGGCGCAAGCCACCACCGCCGCCTGCTGCGGCAGGTAGATCAGGAGCAACGGCGCGATCGCGATCACGGGCGTGACCTGAAGCACCACCGCATAGGGAAAGAGCGAATATTCGAGCCATTTCGACCGGCTGAACAGCAGCGCGAGCGCGATCCCGCCGATCGCGGCGGCGATGAAGCCCTGCAAGGTTGTCGCCAATGTGACAAGCAGCGAGTCCCACAGGATCGCCCAGTCGGCGACGAGGGTCATGAAGACCTGCACCGGCCCCGGCAGCACATAGGGCGGCAGTTCGTAGACGCGGACGACCAGCTCCCAGATCGCAATGATCGCCGCGAACACCACAACCGGCAGAGCGACCCGCAAGCGCGACAGCACGCTATCTCCCTGCGACGCGCCGCTTTCGACGTTGGGGATGTCTCCGCTCATCGCGCCGCCCGCTCCCCGCTGGCCTTTGCCAGCGCAACCGAAACATCGCGGCACTGTGCGGCATAGTCCGCGGAGGTTCGGAAATCCTCGTTGCGCGGCTCCGGCGCTGTGATGTGGAATTCGGCGCTGGCGCGACCGGGCCGATGGCTCATCACGACCACACGCTGCGAGAGATAGACCGACTCGAACACCGAATGCGTGACGAAGATCACCGTCTTCTTCAGCTTGCGCCAGACAGCGAGCAGATCGTTGTTGAGACGGAAGCGCGTGATCTCGTCGAGCGCCGCGAACGGCTCGTCCATCAAAAGGATATCCGGATCGGTGACGAGCGCCCGCGCCAACGACACGCGCATCTTCATGCCGCCGGAGAGTTCGCGTGGATAGGCATCCGCAAACTCGGCAAGGTCGACCTGCGTCAGTACGGCATCCGCCTTCGCATCGGCCTCCGCGCGCGGCATGTGCGCGAGCCGCAGCGGCAGGCTGACGTTATCGCGCACGCTCGCCCACGGCATCAACGTCGGCTCCTGAAAAACGAAGCCGATCGGCGGCCGCGCAGCATCACTCACGCGCTCGGCAACGTGCAGCGTGCCGGATGTCTGCACGTCGAGACCCGCGATCATGCGCAGCGCCGTGGACTTGCCGCAGCCGGACGGGCCAAGCAGCGACAGGAATTCGCCGCGGCGGACGTCGAGGTCGAACGGGCCGAGCGCCGCAACGCCGGTGTCGTAAACCTTGGTGACGCCGCGCAGGCTCACCGCTATGTCGCGGCCGGTGACCCGATGATCGGTGTCCGTCACCACGCCGGGCTCAATTCTTCGGTCGCAGGTTCAAGCCGACGCCCTTGTTGATGAAGCGCAGCGTGTAAGCCTTGCGATAATCGATGTCGCGCTTGACCACGCCGGCCCGCGCCATCTTGTCGAAGAAGCTCGCCATGCGCTCGTCGGTCATCGCGCCGACGCCATTGCGCACCGTGTCGCCGGAATCGACGATGCCGTAGTCCTTCATGCGCGCGACCGAGTACGCGAGCAGTTCGTCGGTCATCTCCGGGTTCATCGTCTTGATCATGGCGTTGCCGAGGCTGTTGTCGCCGTAGATATAGTTGTACCAGCCGATGATCGACGCATCGACGAAGCGCTGGACGAGGTCCGGCTTCTTGTCGGTCATGTCGAGACGTGTCTCGATCAGCGTCGAATAGGTGTTGAAGCCGTAGTCGGCGAGCAGCAGCACATTCGGTTTGAACCCGGCCTTCTTCTCGATCGCGAACGGCTCGGAGGTGACGTAGCCCTGCATCGCGCTCTTCTTGTCGGCCAGGAACGGCTGCGGGTTGAAGGTGTAGGGCTTCACCTTGGCTTCACTGAAGCCGTACTCGGATTTCAGCCACTGGAAGTAGGTCGGCATCCCCTCCTTGGAAACGAACAACGTGAGCGGCTTCAACTCCTCGAGCTTCGTCACCTTCGCTTCCGGATGCGTCAGGAAAACCTGCGGCTCCTTCTGGAAGATCGCCGCGACCGCCACCACCGGCACCTTGTTGGCCACTGCGTCGAGCGACTGAAGATTGTTCGCGCTCATGAAGAAGTCGATCTTGCCGGAGATGAGCAGGAACCGGTTGTTGACGTTCGGCCCGCCTGGCACGATCGTCACGTCGAGGCCGTAAGCCTTGTAGGTGCCGTCGGCGACCGCCTGGAAGAAGCCGCCGTGTTCGGCCTGCGCGACCCAGTTGGTGCCAAACGAGACCTTGTCGAATGTCGCGGGCGTGGATGGTGCGGCAGCCGGCGCCGGCGGTGTCTGCGCCGATGTGTACGCGATGCCGGCAGCGAGTGCCGCCATCGCCCCGAACACGGCCATCAAGATCCGGCGTGGGCTCAAAACGTGTCCCGGGTTCATGTTCCGCCGCTCATCGGGATCTCCGTCGATCGTTAATGTCCAGACTGGAAACCATGCCGGGGAAGATGGCTGGCCTAGTACCGCCGATCTGAAGTTCCTGCACCGCCTGCCGCGAGTCCATTATCAGGAACTTCAGATCGAAAGCGGTACTAGAATCATAGATTTGCTAGTACCCTTAGTTTCCGAAGTTCGTGTAAAGGACTTGCTGCGATGCCTCACGAACTTCGGAAACTAGGTACTAGCGTGGTGGAAAGTGGATACATAGCACGCACAACATAGCCAGAAGTACCGCGCAATTGACGTGAAGAAAACACCCGCATGACCGCCAAGCTGCCGCCCCACAACTGGACCGATATCCACTGGCCCGACATCCCTGCGAGCATGAGCCGGGACTGGATCGCGGTCCTGCCGCTCGCCGCGACCGAGCAGCACGGCCCGCATCTGCCGCTCGGCACCGATGTGATGATCGCCGAGGCATTCCTTGCGCGGGTGCGCGACCTTCTTCCCGCCAGCGTACCCGCGACGTTCCTGCCGCTGCAACCTGTCGGCATCTCGACCGAGCACGTCGACTATCCCGGAACGATCACGCTCTCGCCCGACGTCGCGATCGCGCAGTGGATGGCGATCGGTGACAGCGTCGCGCGCGCGGGCGTCGCCAAGCTCGTGATGGTGACAAGCCATGGCGGCAACAGCGCGGCGATGACTTTGGTGGCGCAGGAGTTGCGTGCGCGTCACGGCATGCTGGTGGTGACGACGAGCTGGCATCGCTTCAGCGCACAGAACGATCTCTTCCCCGAAAGCGAATTGCGCCATGACATTCACGGCGGCGCGGTCGAGACATCGATCATGCTCGCGAAACATCCGCAGGCCGTGCAGTTGGACAAGATCGCCAACTTCACGCCGGCAAGCATCGCGATGGAGAAAGAGTTTCGCTGGCTGAGTGCGCATCGCCCGGCGCCGTTCGCATGGCAGGCGCAGGATCTGCATCCGTCGGGCGCGGTCGGCGACGCGACACTGGCGTCCGCCGAAAGCGGCCGCCTCCTCGTCGAGGAAGGTGCGAAGGGATTTTGTGAACTTCTTAACGATGTCGCGCGGTTCGATCTCGAAAAACTCGCGACGACACCGTCCTGAAACAAAACTCCCCCGTTTCAGGCGGTCACGAAACCATATTCCCGATGAACCGCCTCGAACCAGATCGCGGCAGCCTCCGACGAATGGGCATGCGGACCAGACAGGCCGCCCTCGAACGGATGGAGACCTACAATGTCGATCAAGACCAAGATTGCTGCTTTCGCTCTCACTGCTCTCGTTGTGACCGGCGGTATCGCTGCCACCTCGCAGCCGGCTGAAGCTGGCCACCGCCATGGCCTGGGCCTCGGTATCGCTGCCGGTGTGCTTGGAGCCGCTGTCGTGGGTTCTGCGATCGCTGCAGGCGGCCCGGGCTACTACACGGACGGTTACGCCTATCGCCGCTGCGGCTGGGTGCGTCAGTTCGACGCCTACGGAAACTACGTCGGCAAAGTGCGGACCTGCGCTTACTGATTGATCGACGGTGGATGCGTCCGGCACGGGCGCCTCATCCACCCCGTGCCGAACTCGACCCGCCCGGTTGTCCCCCCGGGCGGGTCATTCGTTTTCAGAAGGCTTGGTGGTGGCGGTCAGTAGCGAATCACCGAGCGCAAGGTGAAAACCTTCGCATCCTTGATGCGGGCATTGGTCGGGCTTGCCGGATCGGGAATACTGCCGCCCGGATGGGCGATGTACTGGAAGTTCGGCTGAAGCGTCCAGCCGGGAACGACCACCCACGAATACATCAACTCGACCGACAGTTCGTAGTCACGCAGCGGAAACGGCTGCTGCAATATGCGCATCTGGTCGCGGTCCAGTTCGCGGGCGCGATTGCTCATGTGCGAATAGAGGAACACAGCTCCCATGCTGTCGAGCGGCCGGCCGGGCACCATGCCGTTGGCGGTGACGCCGCCCTCCAGATAGAAATCGTTGATGCTGCGGTTCGATGTCGCCGCACTGACGCGCGTGAATACGGCAATGCCCGAGTTGGAGTCGCCGCCGGGCGGCCGATAGAGCTGCTGATCGAAGACGGCGTAGACGCTCTGATTGCCCGAGAATCGCCGCGCGACGCCACTGCTCAGCGGATCGGCGAGCGAGAGACCGGTGTCATCGAAACGCAGATCGTCGAAACGGCCGAAGTGATGCCAAGCACCTATGCGAATGCCTCCGGCGAGAGCCGTGGAATCGGGCGCCTGATTGTAGCGGTACTGCCACTCGCCGATCACGAACGGCGAATCCTTCACACGGAAATTCAAGCCGTGGCGGTTGCGCAGTTCTGCAGCACCGGGACCTGGCCCCGCCGGATCGCCGTTGAACACTGCCAGCAGCATCGACGTTTCGGGCGTCGGATCGAACTTGATGCGCACGCCGGGTGTCGAGAACGGATAGGCGGGACCGCCGCTCGGCAGGTTCTGCTTGGCGATGGTCGGCCAGTCGCTGCTCAGAAACTGCGTGAAGTACTGGCTGTTGAAGAATTCGCCGTCGGCGGTGAGTTGTCCTGCGCGGATACCGAACTGCCCGTTCCAGAACTTCTGCTCGAGCCACACCTCGGACAGGCGCGTCGACGGCAGCGCCTCGATGTTGCTGATCGTGTTGAGGCTGCCGGTCAGCACGAAGAGGTGGCGGCGGTCGTTGTCGGCGCGGCCCCAGTCCT
>JBEIPX010000253.1:0-5147 GCA_040376815.1 Bradyrhizobiaceae bacterium | reverse complement strand
CGCATAGGCGCCGATGCCGAAATAGAGTGCGTGCCCGAGCGAGACCTGCCCGCAATAGCCGCCGAGAATGTTCCAGCTCTGCGAGAGCGCTGCGAACAGCAGCGTCAGGATCAGAACGTTCATCGTATAGACGTCGGATACAGCGCGCGGAATCAGCGCGATCAGCGCAAAGACCACAAGCGCGATCAGAAGCTGCCGCCGTCTGCCCGCGATGAACGACGCGTTGGGAGCGGTGGTGGCGATATCGCTCATCACAGCCTCCCGAACAGGCCACTCGGCCTGATGAAGAGGATCGCGAGATAGAGCGAATAGACGCCGACCGATTTCAGCGCGGGCGGCAGGATCAACGTCGTCAGCGCTTCGACGACGCCAACGATCAGTCCGGCAACAAGTGCGCCGAAAATGCTGCCGAAACCGCCGAGCGCCACGGTGACGTAAGCGATCAGCGCGAACGGCCCGCCGACCTGCGGATAGATGTAATAGAACACGGCAAGCACCGCGCCTGAGAGGCCGACGAGTGCTGCGCCGAGCCCCCATCCGAGCGCGAAGACGCGGTTGCGATCGATGCCGACCAGCGCCACCGCACCCTGATCTTCGCGCGTCGCCTCAAGCGCCTTGCCGAAGTCGGTGCGCGTGATCAACAGGTAAAGGCCGCCGAAGGCGAGCAGCGAGATGACGCCCCCGTAGATTTGCGGCCACGGAAGGAATACGCCGCCGAGATTGAGCGTCTTGCCGCCGAGCCAGGAGTTGCCGAGATTGCGGTAGTCCGGCGTGAAGAAATACTGCGCCAGCCCCTGGATCACGAGCGCGAGCCCGAAGGTCGCGAAGATCTGCACCATGCCCGGATTGGCTTTCGCCCGCATGGCAAAGCGGATCACCCCCGCATAGGCGGACACGCCGACTACGAACATGACGCCGACGACGATCGGCATCAGCAGCACGGGATCGAGGGCGGTGATGACGACAAGGCCGAACATCGCATACATGGCGAGCATGAGAAATTCGCCGTGCGCGAAGTTCACCACGTCCATCAATCCGAAAATCAGCGATAGGCCGACCGCAATGAGGGCGTAGATGAGCCCTATCAACAGCCCGCTCGCCAGCACCTGTAGAAATGCCTGAACAGTCATCGTCCCCCGCCCGCGCCACCGCGCAAACACAAAGGGCGCTAATCCAGAACGATTAGCGCCCTCGCCTTATCGGCTTAGCCGTTCATCGGCCATTTGGCTTTGGCAACGGCGACGTTCTCCGGATAGATCGTGACGAACTTGCCGCCGATGTACTGGATCAGCACGGGGTCGGCGTCGGGGTTCTGGCCATCGGCGCCGAACTTGATCCGCTTCCACGGCATGATGGTCTTGTCGCCTGGAGTATCGGTCGCGGCGAGCGCGGCACGGATCTTCTCGCCGTCAGTCGATTTCGCGCGATCGATCGCATCCGCGAGAATGAGGATCGAGGTGAACTGACGCGAGGTGTTATCGTTCAGGTCGCGGTTCGCGCGCTTCTTGAAGAGCTCATTGACTGTCTGGATCGAGGGGCGCTTCGCGGCCATATCGATCGAGAAGCTGGCGCGTGAGATCAATCCGCCCAGTTTATCGCCAACGGCATCGAACGTCGCCTTGTCGGCGAAGCCGGCGGCCTGCGCGACCAGGTTTTTCGGCTTGTAGCCGAGCTCTTCCATCGTCTTGATTAGCAGAATCGAGTCGGTGGTGTAGCCTGACGGCAGCAGCACGTCCGGATTTGCGCTCTTGAGCTGCTGCACTTCGGCCGTCAGCGACGGTGAATTCGAGCGGTATTTGATGTCGGCCACGACCTTGTAACCGCGGTCGGTCGCGAGCTTGCGCTGCACGTTCGAGGAGTCAGTGCCGAAGATCGTATCCTCGTAGAACAAGGCCACGCTTTCGATCTTCTGGCCGGCTTTCTTCTGCGCGTCGAGGAAATCGAACATGCCGGCCGAGAACATCTCGTCGTGCGCGGCGGCGCGGAAGAAGAATTTCAGATTGCGGCGATGCAGGCTCGGCGACGACGAGTCGGCGGCGAGATACGGAATTCCATAACGTTCGCACGACGCGCTGACGGTCGCCGACACCGACGAGTGGAACGCGCCGACGATGGCGACAACCTTGTCCTGCGTGATGAGGCGCTCGGCTTCGGCGCGGCCTTTCTGCGGGTCGCCCTGATGATCCGCGAAGATCAGCTTGATCTTGGCATTGCCCAGCCCGGCGAGGCCGGCATTCTTTGCGGTCGGCAGGTCGATATCGAATGAGCCGTTGACGATCTCCGCGGCTGTTTCGAGCGCATGCTTCGCGTCGACACCGATCTGCGCGCTCGGGCCGGACAGTGGCCAGATCACACCGATCGCGATCTCGCCGCCAGCCTGGGCAAAAGCCCGCGTCCCCACCAGCGGCGAACTTGCCAAAGACATGGCCGCACCGGCCAACAACACTTCACGACGATTCATTGACGTCACTCCTTATGGTTATTGGAGCCGTTTTGTGCGGCTTGTTGTTCGAATGGACTATTGGATCGAGAACTCCGAGTTGCGCAGGTCGGTCACCAGCATGTGGCCCGGCGCATGCGTGATCGCAAAATCCGGGCGAGATTCAAGAATGATCGACTGCGGGGTCACTCCGCAGGCCCAAAATACCGGGACTTCATCCGGAGCGATAGTTACGGAATCGCCATAGTCAGGCTTGGCTATGTCGGCAATGCCGATCTGCTCCGGCGAACCGAAATGCACCGGCGCGCCGTGCACTGCGGGAAAGCGGGTGGTGATCTGGATAGCACGGATCGCGTCAGCCGGACGAAATGGCCGCATCGAAACCACAAGCCGGCCCGCAAAAGGTCCGGCAGGTTCGCACGGCACCGACGTGCGGTACATCGGCACGTTGCGGTTTTCGTCGATGTGCCGGATCGACAGCCCATCCGCGATCAAGGCTTCCTCGAAAGAAAAAGAACAGCCGAGCACGAAAGCGACGAGGTCGCTGCGCCAATGCGACATGAGGTCGGTCGGCTCATCGATCAGTTCGCCATTCCGCCATACGCGGTAGCGCGGCACGTCGGTGCGAATGTCGAGATCGAGGCCGAGTGCGGGAATGCGCGGATCGCCGGCTTCGGACATGCCGATGATCGGGCACGGCTTGGGATTGAGCTGACAGAAGCGGTGAAACGCACCCGCAAGCTTCTCGGGCAGGATGGCGAGATTGCCCTGAACGAAACCCGGCGCAACGCCGGCGGTCGAGGTGTCCACGCGGCCGGCGCGATATGCGAGCCGCGCCTGAGCGCTGGGCAATTCCGCAGCCGCTTCGCGCCGGAACGATCTCGCAGACAAGCCCGCCATGGCGTCAGTCCTCATTTCTCTCGACAAGGATTGGATCACGCCGTTACGATAATGTCGATTAGAGATTTTTGATGCAGATCGATAAATATATGTGATCGATAAATGGGCGGCACATGGTGGACTTCAAGGCAATCGAGACGTTCCTGTGGGTGGTCACGCTCGGAAGTTTCCGGCGCGCGGCGCAAAAGCTGAACACAACGCAGCCCGCAATTTCACAGCGCATCGCGCAGCTCGAGAGCGAACTGGGCGTGAAGCTGCTGCAGCGGGATCGCCGCGCCACCTTGCCGACGCCGAGCGGCCGGCAAATGATGCTGTACGCCGAGAAACTCATCGGCCTGCGATCGGAAATGCTGGCCGTCGTGCGCGATCGCAGTGCTACGAGCGGCGTACTGCGGCTCGGCGTCTCTGAGACGATCGTGCACACATGGCTGTCGCGCCTGATCGAGGCGGTGAACGGCGCCTATCCCAATCTGTCGCTCGAGATCGAGGTCGATATTACGCCGAACCTGACGGCGCGATTGCTCGCGCAGGAAATCGATCTCGCGTTTCTGCTCGGCCCGCTATCCGCTTCGACCGTGCGCAACCGCGTCCTTTGCGATTATCCGATCGCGTTCGTGGCGAGTCCCTCGCTTGGATTGGGCAAGGGCGTGAAGACCGTGCACGATCTCGCGCGATTTCCGATCATCACCTTCCCGCGCAAAACACAGCCGTACGAGATCGTGCGCTCACTGTTCAACCGGCCCGATCTGCCCTCGATCCGGCTGCATGCCAGTGCGTCGCTCGGCACCGTCATTCACATGGCGATCGAAGGCATCGGCGTCGCCGTTATTCCGAGCGCGATCGTCGAGGATGAACTGGCGAGCGGCCGGTTGCAGCTGCTGGAAACCGACATCCGGATTCCCGAGCTGACATTCTCCGCGAGCTGGCTGTCGTCACCGGATACACTCGCGGTCGAGCTGGTCGCAGAACTCGCGGTTCAGCTTGCCCAGCACGACAAGGCTAAAGTGTCCTAGCGTCAGGTAACCTGGTCTAGTCGCTCGTGCCCTTCGCCGCGGCCTCGCGGCAATCCCCCGGCGACATGTCGAACGCGGCCCGAAACGCACGATAGAACGTGGCAAGGCTTTGGAACCCGCAGGCTTGCGCGATGTCGGCCACCGCGGCGTCGGGCGATTGCAGCAGCATCTGCCGCGCGCGCTCAAGCCGGCGCCCCAGCACATATCGCGCGTAGCTGGTCCCGGTCGGTTCGAACAGCATCTGCAAATGCCGCACCGAAACGCCGAGCCGCGCGGCCATGTCGCCGGGCGACAGCTCCGACTGATGCAGGTCGCGGTCGATGATGTCGCGCGCCAGTTGCAAACGGCCGGCGCGGACGGCGCTGCGGCTGCGTTCGCTGGATTGCTCAGAGAAGCTGCGGGCCATCATGGCGAACTGCGCAAGGGTCTGCACCACCGAATCGGCTGCCGCGCCGCTGAGATGGGGCGCCTGATCGAAGAAGGAGCCGACGCTCGTTGCAAAGAGCGACGTGAACCCCGGCTTCACGTTCAGCAGCTGCGCCGGAAGCACGGCATCGCTACCGTTCGGCGACCCGATGACGGCGAGTGGAATTTTCAACAGCCGCAGATGAAATCCGCGATCATCGATCGGCGTCGTCTTGTAAGGAAGATCAGCGTTGCTGATCGCGATATCGCCGGACTTCAACGTAAATTCGCCGCCCCGGCCGTTATCGAACCAGCAACTGCCGTCGATCTGCTGATAGATGCACAGGCTGTCGCTCGGCGTTTGTTCGATGTCCGCTTGCGATCGGGTG
>JBEIPX010000037.1:0-12785 GCA_040376815.1 Bradyrhizobiaceae bacterium | reverse complement strand
GCCAAGCGCGGCCCGAACACGGTGGCCTTCGTGTACTACGCTGGTCATGGTTTGCAGGTCGCGGGCGACAACTTCCTGATTCCGGTCGATGCGAAGATTACGCGCGAAGCGGATGTCGAGGCGGCGTCGATCCGTTTGGTCGACATCATGGCGACGCTGGAAGCGGTGCCGAGCCGTATGCGCATCGTCGTGCTCGACGCGTGCCGTAACGATCCGTTCGACGGTCTGAAGGATGATGGCCGCGGTCTTGCGATCGTCGACGCGCCGAATGGCTCGATCGTTGCGTATTCGACCGCGCCGGGCACCGAGGCTTATGACGGTTCGGGCAGGAACAGCCCTTACACCGCAGCGTTCCTTCGCCTCGCGCGTCAGCCCAATGTGCCGATCGAGCAGTTCTTCAAGCGCGTCCGTTTGCTCGTGAACGACACCACCGACGGCCGTCAGACGCCGTGGGAAAGCTCGTCGCTGACCGGCGACTTCTATTTCTTCGGCGACACGGCGATCGCGTCCACCAAGGCCGCGCCGGTCAAGACCGCGTATGCGCCGCAAGCGCTTCGCGCGCGTCCGCCGCGTGAGGCGTACGACTATGTGATCGCCGAAGACTCGATCGCATACTACGAAGAATTCATCCGGCTTTATCCAGCCGATCCGATGCTGATCCGCATCCGCGCTCTGCTGGCTGCGAAGATCATGTCGATCGCCTGGTACAACGCGCTGCTGGCGAATTCGCCGCTGGCCTACCAGTCGTTTTACAGCAAGTATTCGAACAGCCCGTATGCACAAGCCGCGCTGAAGCTGCAGGCGCAGCCGAAGCTCAAGCCGCTTTATCAGCCGTCGAACATCATCGTGCCGGCGCAGATTGCGCCGCAGGTCAAGCTGATATCGCTGCCGGCGCCGCAGCCGAAGCCGTTGCCTACTCTGCCGGCCGATATCGTCAAGCAGCTCGACTTCTCGAAACCATCGAACGCGAACGCGAAGGTCCCGCAGATCGTGTTGCCGAAAGGCCAGCAGGCGGAACTGCCGAAAGGGACTGTCAACACGCTGCCGCCGGGCAAGAGCCTGCTCGACGTCAAAGTGCCCGGCAAGGACAGCGATCGCATCACGACGCCGTCAACGACCGTGCGCCCGGGCGAGGGCAAGATCGTCACCTTGCCGCCGAACGACAGCAAGCGCCCCGGCACCGTTGAGAAACGGCCCGAGGGAATCGTCAATCCAGGCACGCGCATCGTCACGCTTCCGAACGGCAATACCGTGAAGGTCGGCCCGAACCTGGAAGATAACGGCCGCCGTCCGCCACGCGTGATCAATCTGCCGCCGCGGCCGGCGCCGCACATCCAGGGCGGCGTGCGTCCGCTGCCGCAGGTCAGTCCGTCCCAGCGCTTCCAGCCCGGCTCGCGGTTGCCCGGCGATCGGGCGGCAGCCGTGCAGGGTTCGCGCGGTCCCGGCCAGGTGCAATTCCGCGGACCGACGTCGCAACCGGTTGCGCAGAGCGGCCGCCGCTGCGCCGTGATCGACGGGCACATGGTGTGCCGCTGACCGGCTGACGATTTGTTGCGCGGAGAGTTGTTGACCGGACGGGTGCAGGGCGTCATGACAGCGGCGCGGGCATCCGGTCCGGGAGACGTGTTTTGGCGGTGACGAAAGATCAGGTTCTGGCGGCGCTGACGGCGGTGACGACCCCGCGCGGCGTGCCGCTGACCGACGCCAAGGTGCTGTCGGATATCATTGCAGGCGACGGCAAGGTTTTCTTCTCGATCAACGTCGATGCAAACGAAGCCAAGGCGTGGGAAAGCGTCCGGACCGAGGCCGAAGCCGCGGTCCGGAAAATTGCCGGTGTCACCACCGCGCTTGTCGCGCTCACGGCCGAGCGCCCGAGCGGTGCCGCGCCCCGTCAGGGCGTCCCGCCCGTCGGCACGCCGCGTGGCGCACATCAGCATGCGCCAGCGCGCGCAGGAAAACCGGCACCGATCCACGGCGTCGATGCGGTCGTCGCGGTTGCGTCCGGCAAGGGCGGCGTCGGCAAGTCGACGACCGCGCTCAACCTCGCGCTTGGCCTGCGCGATCTCGGATTGCGCGTCGGACTTCTCGACGCGGACATCTACGGTCCATCGGTGCCGCGGCTAATCGGCGTGCAGGAGAAACCGCAGCTCGATGCCGACCGCCGCATGATTCCGATTTCGCGCTTCGGGCTTGCGATCATGTCGATCGGCTTTCTCGTGGCCGACGACATGCCGATGATCTGGCGCGGTCCGATGATCCAGTCGGCGATCACGCAGATGCTGCGTGAGGTGGCATGGGGCAAGCTCGACGTGCTGGTGATCGATCTGCCGCCGGGCACGGGCGACGCGCAGCTGACGCTCTCGCAGCAGGCGCCGCTCGATGGCGCGGTGATCGTGTCGACGCCGCAGGACCTTGCATTGATGGATGCGCGACGCGGCGTCACCATGTTCCGGCAAGTCAATGTGCCGGTGCTCGGCGTGATTGAGAACATGAGCTATTTCGAGTGCCCGGACTGCGGCACCCGTTCGGACATCTTCGGCCATGGCGGGGCACGCAAGGAGGCCGAGCGGCTCGGTGTGCCGTTCCTCGGCGAGATCCCGCTGGATCTGGCGATCCGCACCAACTCCGATGCGGGCACGCCCGTGGTCGACAGCGTTCCCGGCGGGTCGCATGCGGCGATCTACCGTTCGATCGCGGGGCGGGTGCGAGACGCGCTGCGTCCGGTCGCGGCGTCGGCCTAGAGCCCGGAATCGGCCGATTCGACGGAGCCTTACGACTTTGGTCGAAGGCGGTGCTTGCCGCTGTCCCATGCGTTTAACGCATGGATTTCCATGTTACAGACCCCCCGATACCAGAGCGATTTGGCAGCGAACAAAAGCCCACGTTCGCTGATCCGCTCCAGGCGCAAACAAACAGCTCAAAAAGGAGATGCCTCAATGAAGCGTCGTGATTTTCTGAAGGTGACGGCAGCAGGCGCGGCGGCAACCGCCGTTGCATCGCCGGCCATCGCCCAGTCCTCGCCCGAGGTGAAATGGCGGATGACCTCCAGCTTCCCGAAGTCGCTCGATACGATCTACGGCGGCGGCGAGCATCTGGCGAAGCAGGTCGCCGAGATGACCGACAACAAGTTCCAGATTCAGGTGTTCGCGGCCGGTGAAGTCGTGCCGGGCCTTCAGGCGCTCGACGCCACCACCAACGGCACGGTCGAAATGTCCCATACCGTGTCCTACTACTATGTCGGCAAGGATCCGACCTTCGCCATCTTCGCGTCGGTACCGTTCGGTCTGAACGCGCGCCAGCAGAACTCCTGGCTCTATCAGGGCGGCGGCGGCGAACTCGCGAACGAGTTCTTCAAGAAGCACAATGTCATCGGCTTCCCGTGCGGCAACACCGGCACGCAGATGGGCGGCTGGTTCCGCAAGGAAATCAAGACACCGGCCGATCTTCAGGGCCTGAAATTCCGCATCGGCGGCATCGCCGGCCAGGTGTTGCAGAAGCTCGGCGTCGTGCCGCAGCAGATCGCCGGCGGCGACATCTATCCGTCGCTCGAGAAGGGCACGATCGACGCCGCCGAGTGGGTCGGTCCGTACGACGACGAGAAGCTCGGCTTCAACAAGGTCGCGCAGTACTACTACTATCCCGGCTTCTGGGAAGGCGGCCCGACGGTGCATGCCTTCGCCAACCTCGAAAAGTTCAACGCACTGCCGAAGCACTATCAGGCGGTCCTGACCAATGCGGCGGCGAACACGAACTCGTGGATGGCGGCCCGCTATGACATGCAGAACCCGGCCGCGCTGAAGCGGCTGGTCGGCGCGGGCGTCCAACTGCGTCCGTTCTCGCCGGAGGTGCTCGATGCCTGCCTCAAGGCCACCAACGAGCTCTGGAAGGAAATCTCGGAGAAGAATGCCGAGTTCAAGAAGGTGATCGACGCCATGCAGGCTTATCGGTCCGACGAGTACCTGTGGTGGCAGGTCGCGGAATACACCTTCGATACTTTCATGATCCGCTCGCGCACTCGCAGCTGATCAAACTATCGGCGATCAGCACCAGCCCGGCCCCCGATGGGGCCGGGCTTTTCTGTGTTTAGGCCTCATGGCTTATGGATTATTGCCGCCATTTGTTCCATGCTTCGGAAAAAGCCCCACCAAGAAGGGCATCCAGAACATCATCCAGGAGAGGAATTCTTTCATGAAGAGGCGTGAGTTCATAAAAGCGGCCGGACTCGGTGTTGCCGGCGCGGCAGTGGCGGCACCCGCCATCGCGCAGTCGATGCCTGAGATCAAATGGCGTCTGACGTCGAGTTTTCCGAAGTCGCTCGATACCATCTATGGCGCCGCTGAGGTGTTTGCGAAGGCAGTCGCCGAGGCAACCGACAACAAATTCCAGATTCAGGTGTTTGCGGCGGGTGAAATCGTACCCGGGCTTCAGGTCGCCGACGCGGTGTCGAACGGCACCGTGGAAATGGGGCAGACCGCCTCGTACTACTACATCGGCAAGGATCCGACGTTTGCCTTCGGCACTGCCGTGCCGTTCGGCTTGAACAGCCGCATGCAGACGGCCTGGTTGCAGACCGGCGGCGGCGCCGAGCTGATGAACGAATTCTACAAGAAGTACAACATCATCGCCTTCCTCGCCGGCAACACCGGCTGCCAGATGGGCGGCTGGTATCGTAAGGAGATCAAGGAAGCGTCCGACTTCAGCGGTCTCAAGATGCGTATCGGCGGTTTTGCCGGTCGCGTCCTCACCAAGCTTGGCGTCGTACCGCAGCAGATCGCGGGTGGCGACATCTATCCGTCGCTGGAAAAAGGCACGATCGATGCCGCCGAGTGGGTCGGCCCCTACGACGATGAGAAGCTCGGCTTCAACAAGGTCGCGCCGTATTACTACTATCCCGGCTGGTGGGAAGGCGGGCCGTCGCTGCACAACTTCGTCAACATCGCCAAGTGGGAATCGCTGCCGGCAGCTTACAAGTCGCTGATCAAGACGGCATCGTCACTTGCCAACGAAACCATGCAGGCGCGCTACGACAACCTCAATCCGCCGGCGCTCAAGCGTCTGGTCGGAGGCGGCACCCAGCTGCGGCCGTTCTCGCCGGCAGTCATGGATGCGTGTCTGAAGGCGGCGAACGAGGTTTACGCGGAGACCTCCGCAACCAACCCCGACTTCAAGAAGATCTACGAACACATGGCGGCGTACCGCAGCGATCAGTACCTGATGTGGCAGGTCGCCGAGTACTCGTTCGACACCTTCCAGATCCGCTCGCGCACGCGCAGCTGATCCGATCGGTCCCGGCGCAACCGGGATCGCCACCACAAAAAATGCCCGGTCCTCGTCGAGGGCCGGGCATTCTGTTTTCGGTGCGCCTTTTTCAGAGGTGACGGCTACTTCAGATTGAAATCGAGTGGCGGTAATTCGATCTCCGGAATCTCGATCCTGAGCTTGGACGGATCGACCTTGATCGGATCGATCCAGTAGGTCACCGCGCCCGGCCAGTAGATCACGATAACGACGAGGATGATCTGCATCCCGACCCAGGGAATGGCACCCCAGTAGATGTCGGAACTCTTCACTTCCGGCGGTGCGATGCCGCGCAGATAGAACAGCGCGAATCCGAACGGCGGATGCATAAACGACGTCTGCATATTCACGCAGAGCAGGACGCCGAACCAGACGAGATCGATGCCGAGCTTGCTGGCGACCGGCGCGAGCAGCGGGATGATGATGAATGCGATCTCGAAGAAGTCGAGGAAGAAGGCGAGGAAGAAGACGAAGATATTGACGAAGATCAGGAAACCGACGACGCCGCCGGGCAGTCCAATCAGCAGGTGTTCGATCCAGCGCGCGCCGTCCATGCCCTGGAACACGAGGCTGAAGCAAGTCGACCCGACGAGGATGAAAACGACCATCGCGGTCAGGCGCATGGTCGAGGTCATCGCTTGTTCGACGAGCGGCCAGGTCAGCCTGCGATGCAGGGCAGCGAGGACCATGGAACCGACGGCACCCATCGCGCCGGCTTCAGTCGGCGTGGCGAGACCCATGCCGATGGTGCCGAGAACGAGGAAAATAAGGACGATCGACGGGATCATGCCCCACAGCACACGGCTGATCAGCTTCCAGCCCATCGGTTCGCGCGCTTCCGGCGGAAGCGGCGGCATCAAGCCCGGCCGCATGATCGAGAGGATGGCGATGTACAGCAGGAAGATCAGGACTTGGAGGATCGAGGGACCGATCGCGCCGAGATACATGTCGCCGACGGAGCGGCCGAGCTGGTCGGCGAGCACAATCAGGACCAGCGACGGCGGGATCAACTGCGTGATCGTTCCGGAAGCCGCGATGACGCCCGTGGCGAGCCGCATATCGTAGCCGTAGCGCATCATGATCGGCAGCGAGATCACGCCCATAGCGATGACCGAGGCGGCCACCGTGCCGGTAATCGCACCCAGAATCGCGCCGACGAGAATCACGGCGTAGGCGAGGCCGCCGGGAATCTTACCGAACAGTTGTCCGGTGCCTTCGAGCAAGTCCTCCGCCAGTCCGCAGCGTTCGAGGATCGCGCCCATGAAGGTGAAGAATGGGATCGACAGCAGCAGGTCGTTCGACACGATGCCGAAGAAGCGGAAGGGCAGGGCTTGCAGGAACGCCGGATCGAAGTGCCCGGTGTTGACGCCTAGGATGCCGAAGAACAGACCGACCGCGGCGAGCGAAAACGCTACCGGAAATCCGAATAGCATGAACGCGATCATCGTGCCGAACATCAACGGTGGAAATACGCCGTACTCAAACATCGCTGACGGTCCGATGCGATCCGTTGCTGTTACTGGAGCGGGGCTTCATAGCGGGTATCGATGCGCATTGAGCCGGTGAGAGCCGCAATTCGCTTCAGAAGTTCGGCGACGCCCTGAAGAAACAACAGCGCAAAACCGAGTGGCAGCACACCCTTGATCGGCCAGAGGATCAGGCCGCCGGCGTTGCTCGATCCTTCCCCCGATTTGAACGAGATAAGGAAGAAGGGCCAAGTCAGGTAGATGAGGTAAGCTGTGACGGGCAGCAGGAACAGCGTGAAGCCGATGATGTCGATCCACAGCCGCGCCCGATCCGACACTGCTGAATAAACGAGATCGACACGCACATGCTCATTCTTCTGAAGCGTCTGCGCCGCGCCAAAGAATACGATCGCGCCGAACATGTACCACTGGATTTCGAGGAGCCCGTTCGTACTAAAACTGAACAGATAACGGACCGCTGCGTTACCGGCGCTAATCAGACACGCGAACAGCACCAGCCATTTCGCGATAAAACCGAATGCGTCACCAAGACGGTCGATCGCATTCGTAATTTTGAGGACGGCCAACGCACTTCCCCCCTGATCGCGCCTCCACGCATTTGCTTGTGATCGATCCCGTCGGAAAGGCTCCAGGGCTCAACGAGAGGAATTCTGAGCTACTTGAAATTGAGATCGAGCGGCAACTCGACCTGCGGAATCTCGATCTTGATCGTCGATGGATCGATCGTTGAAGCCGTTCCCTTGTAGTGCGTCACCATCTTGGGGAATGCGATCACCAGGCCGACCATGATCACCTGAATGACGACGAACGGCACGGCGCCCCAATAGATCTGCCCGGTGGTGATCGGCTCCATCTGCTTGCCGCTGATGCGGTCGATGTACGATTCCTTGGGCGCGACGGATCGCAGATAGAACAATGCGAATCCGAACGGGGGATGCATGAACGATGTCTGCATGTTGACCGCCAGGATCACCCCGAACCAGATCAGATCAATCCCGAGTTTCTCGGCGGCCGGTCCCAGCAGCGGGATGATGATGAAAGCCAGCTCGAAGAAGTCGAGGAAGAATGCGAGCAGGAACACGATCGTGTTGACGACGATCAGGAATCCGACCTGTCCGCCCGGCAGAGATACGAGAAGCTCTTCAACCCATCGGTGGCCGTCGACGCCGTAGAACGTCAGCGAAAACACGCGCGCGCCGATCAGGATGAAGACCACGAAGGCCGACAGCTTCGCCGTCGCCTCGGCGGCCTGACGGGTCAGGTTGAAGGAAAGACGTCCCTTCATGATCGCGAGGATCATGGCGCCGAGCGCGCCCATCGCGCCGCCTTCGGTCGGCGTCGCGACGCCGATGAAGATGGTTCCGAGAACAAGGAAAACCAGGCCGAGCGGCGGCACCATCACAAACACGACCTGTTCGGCGAGTTTGGAGAGCAGCTTGAGGCTGGTCACCCGGTTGACGACCGCCAGCGCAAACGCGATGCCGACCGTCATCGACATCGTCAGCACCACATAGTCCGCGCCCGACTTCACCTTGGTGAAGCTCATGGCGAAGATTGCCAGCGCCGTCGCTGCCACGATAACGGTGAAGAGCGACAGCGTTAACGTCTTGATGATCCCGATGAAGGGTTTGACCAGAACACCTAGCAGGATGGCGAACCAGAAAGCGTGCCGGAGGAGCGGGTCGGCCGAAACCATGCTGAACAGGGGCAGGGTCCAGTCGAACAATCCCACCTTGACCACGAAGAAGTACGACGTTGCTGCGGCGGATAGAAAAGCGAGCGGGAAGATCAGCGAATGCTTGGCCGTTTCCGGCTCGCGCAGGGTTTGCGCCTCGAGCGGGAGGCCCGGCACGGCCGCCGGGTACAGAATCGTGATGGCGAAAATGTACCCCGCATACAGGGTCGACAGCACCATTCCCGGAATGAAGGCGCCTTCGTACATGTCACCGACCGAGCGGCCGAGCTGGTCGGCCATGACGATCAGCACGAGAGACGGCGGGATGATTTGCGCCAGCGTTCCGGAGGCTGCGATCACGCCCGAGGCGAGGCGGCGATCGTAGCCGTATCGCAGCATGATCGGGAGCGAGATCAGGCCCATGGAGATCACGGAAGCGGCGACCACGCCGGTCGTGGCGGCGAGCAGGGCGCCGACAAAGATGACGGCATAGGCGAGGCCGCCGCGGATGCTTCCGAACAGTTGCCCGATCGTTTCGAGCAAGTCCTCCGCCATGCCGGATCGTTCGAGAATGAGGCCCATGAACGTAAAGAACGGGATCGCGAGCAGCGTGTCGTTGTTCATGACGCCGTAAACGCGCTCGGGCAGGGCTTGCAGAAAGTCAGGGCGGAACAGGCCGAGTTCGATGCCGATGAACGCGAACACCAGTCCGTTCGCCGCCAGCGAAAACGCGACCGGGTAGCCGAGCAGCAAAAACACGACAAGCGACGCAAACATGATCGGCGCCATGTAGTGGATCAACATAGCGGTCATTCAGGCAGCCCCCGGTAACGGCTTTCGAGATTTGCGATCATGGCGTTTGATTTTTGATGACCGCGGCAAGCCGTTCGGCCTCGAGTTCGGCAGCCCTGTGCGCGCTCACTGCGGTCGCGTTGGAATCAGGGATTACTCCGCGCATCATCGCGGCGCGCTTGATGATCTCCGACACGGCCTGCGCCATAAGCAGGACGCACGCGATCATGATCAGCGACTTGGCCGGCCATTGCGGCAAACCGCCGGCGCTGAAGGACTGCTCGTTCTGCTTGTAGGACGTGGTGAAAAAGGGCACCGACGTGATCAGGAGAATGATCAGGAAGGGAACCAGAAAAAAGACGTGGCCGATCATATCGATCCAGCCGCGGACCTTGAGCGGCAGGCCGTGATTGACGATGTCGATGCGGATGTGTTCGTTGCTGAGCAGCGTCCAGGGCGAACACAGCAGGAAGACGATGCCGAACAGCACCCACTGAAGCTCGAGGAACGAGTTAGAGGATGAATCGAAAACCTTGCGAATGATCGCGTTGCCCGACGATACCAGAACGGCAACCACTACCAGCCAGGACAGCCACTGTCCGAGACGTGCGTTGAAAGCGTCAATGACGCGGCTTAAAGCAAGCAGCGACTGCAAGATCGATCCTCCCCCTCAAGGACCCCCGCGTTTTCGTTTGCGCCCGACCAAGGACGTCAACGCCGACTTTACCGCCGGACGCTGGAAGCAGCCCAACCAAATCAGCGCGTTAGCCTGTCGTCAATTGGAAGTTTGCGTTTCAACCAGACAAGGTGCGGCCGGACGGTATCAACCGCCGGTGACGCTCATGTGCCGGCTGACGCTCGGCCGGTTGTGGCGGCGGTCGATGATGAAATCGTGCCCCTTGGGCTTGAGGCCGATGGCCCGGTCGATCGCCTGAGCCAGGAATCCATCGTCACTGGACGCACGGAGCGGCTTGCGCAGATCCGACGCATCCTCGTGCCCCAGGCAAGTATGCAACGTGCCCGTGCAAGTAATCCGTACGCGGTTACAGGACTCGCAGAAGTTATGGGTCATCGGCGTAATGAAGCCGAGTTTGCCGCCGGTTTCGGCAATACGGACGTAGCGCGCCGGGCCACCGCTCGATTCATCGAGATCGGTCAGCGTGAATTGCTCGGCGAGCCGCGCGCGTACCATCGACAGCGGAACATATTGATCGATCCGCATCGCGCCGATGTCGCCCATGGGCATCACTTCGATCAGGGTCAGGTCCATGCCGCTGCCATGGGCCCACGACAGCAAGGAAGGAATCTCGGCTTCATTGAGATCCTTGAGCGCGACCGCATTGATCTTGATCTTGAGGCCGGCGGCGCGCGCCGTCTCGATGCCGTCGAGCACTTTCGCCAGATCGCCCCAGCGGGTGATGGTGCGGAACTTGTCCGCATCGAGAGTATCGAGCGAGACGTTGATCCGGCGCACGCCGCAATCGGCGAGTTCGTGCGCGAAGCGGGCGAGCTGCGAGCCATTGGTCGTCAGCGTGAGTTCTTCCAGCGCGCCGGTATCGAGATGCCGCGAGAGCGAGCGCACCAGCGACATCACGTTGCGGCGGACCAGCGGTTCGCCGCCGGTGAGGCGCAGTTTGCGGACACCCTTGGCGATGAATGCGGAGCAGAGCCGGTCAAGCTCCTCGAGCGTCAGCAGGTCCGCTTTCGGCAGAAACGTCATGTCTTCCGACATGCAGTAGAAGCACCGCAGATCGCAGCGATCGGTCACCGAGACGCGCAGATAGCTGATGGTGCGGCCGAACGGATCGACCATCGGCGCGGCGCGGGATGTTTCTGATACGAGATCGAGCACGATACTTAACCGCCTCACCTGTAACGTATGCCAACGGCGTGACTCTCGCCACCCCGCGACGGCCAAAAGCCCGCCTCAGGCAAATCTAGGTGCAGAATGGTCCGCGCACAATCGCGCGCGCAATCCAATCGGTCTGCTTGCTCAGCGCGGATTGGGGAAGGGCGATGCTGCGGGCGGAGGTGCACCGCCGGCGGCGGCTTGCGGCGCACGGCGCGGCGCCCGCTTGGCCGGGCGTTTGGCAGGCTTAGTCGGCTGAAGCTCGGCCATCACAGGATTGGGATCTGCAACGACGACCGGCGGCGAGCCGAAGTCTGCCGGTTGCCTGATGATCTGGACCGGGACGGTTTCCGGGTTGAACTTGTTGAGATTGAACGTGACGGTCAGGTTCTCGGCTGCGGGGACCGTGACGGAGCAGGGGGTCTTGCAGCCGGGTCCCGCGGAGGTGACGGCGTCAGCGCCCGGAGGGACGGATTCCAGTTGTAGATTGACGGTCTGTGGCGCGGGCTTGAAGACGTCGAGCGAAAAAGATGCACATCCGCCCAGGCTCAGACCTGCGAACGCAATTGCGAGAAACCGGTACATGATCGATCCGTCACCTGTTGTGGCAAGACGCCACAGCCCCCGGGGGCGGACCATAGGGAGATGGCCAGATCAGTGCAACCGCCTGGCCCAGCCGTTAGTACTAATGGTTAATTAACCCACGCCCCCGGCGGGTTAAAAAATATTGGTATTTCAGATGCTTATTGCTTTCGATGCTGTGCGAGCATCTCGTTGACGGCGTCCGGAAGCTGGTCCAGATGCGAAATCACGATGTCGGGCGCGAGGTCCCGGATCGGAACTTCCGTGTACCCGTAATCGACGCCGATGACGGGAATGCCCGCACGTCTGGCGACACCGACATCGGGGCCGGCATCGCCGACCATGATCGCCGATGACATCTTGCCGCCCGCCCGCGCAACCGTTTGCCGCAAGATCGTGGGGTCGGGTTTGGAAATGCCGAACGTGTCGGCGCCGCAGATCGCGGCGAAGCGTTTGCTGAGATCAAGCTGATCGAGCAGGCGCCTCGACAGCCACTCGAGTTTGTTCGTGCAGACGGCGAACGTGCAGCCGCGTTCGGTGAGGACATCCAGCGCCGCGATCAATCCGTCGAACGGCTTCGAATGCACCGCGATGTTATCGGCATAATATGCGATGAAGTCCTGCATCATGCGATTGAGCTTGTCGGGCTCGACCATGCGCCCGTCGAGTTCGAGACCGCGTTCGAGCAATGCCCGCGCGCCAGCCCCGATCATCTTTCGCGCGGACGGCGCGGGGACCGCAGGGATGCCTTCGCGTTGAAGAATGGCATTCAGGGCGCCGACGAGATCAGGGGCGGTATCTATGAGCGTGCCGTCGAGGTCGAAGACCACAAGCGCAGGAGAGGACATGCGCGATCGCTAGCCTTGAACAGCCTGTGGCGCAAGGGTTTTTCGTATCAGGACAGGATTGCCATACCCTATGCCCGCGCGCCGATCGGCGCTAGAAAGACCTCCGGAATCGCCGCTTCGCACATCGTCCGGATGGAGTGGCAAAGTTTAAGGCACGAACGGGTCATGACGCTCGACGAACTGAAACGCCAGGCGGCCGCGCAAGCGGTCGAGCACGTGCGCGATGGCATGAAGCTCGGCCTCGGCACGGGATC